>JBHENZ010000283.1:0-3108 GCA_046261815.1 Pyrinomonadaceae bacterium
ACGGCCGCGGCGATTGCGTCTTTCACCGATTTGGCCGCGCGTCGCAACGTTCCACCGATTCCAGGCACGCTGCCAAGCGCATCGCCGATTTCTTCCTTCAAATGCTGATAGCTCTGAGCTTCTTTGATCCGATTAAGATAACCGCTCAAGCTGCCGACGGCCGGGGCGATCGACATTCCGTTGTCGTTCAAGATCACGATAATCCGTGATTTAAGATGCCCGGCCTGGTTGATGGCCTCCATCGCCATGCCACCGGCAAGCGATGAATCGCCGATCAGAGCGCAAACGTGAAAGTCTTCCTGCTTGCGGTCGCGCGCGATGGCCATTCCAAGAGCGGCCGACAGCGATGTCGAGGCGTGCCCGGCCCCGAAAGTGTCGTATTCCGATTCGTCACGCCGCAAGAAGCCCGACAGTCCTTTGTATTGCTTGATGGTGTGAAGCTGATCCCGACGGCCCGTCAAGATCTTATGTGCGTAGGCCTGGTGTCCGACGTCCCAAACCAGCCGATCGCGTGGCGTGTCGAAAACGTAATGCATCGCCACGGCCAATTCGACCGCGCCGAGGCTCGCACCCGTATGGCCGCCAACGCGCGCGCAGGTGTCGATGATGAAACACCGCACCTCGTCGGCCACATCCTGCAAATCTTCAACTTTCAACTGCCGCAAATCGGCCGGCGAGTTGATCTCGGACAAAAACCTCATCTTGTTAAAATCTTTTTCCCAAATTGTTCGAACCTCGGATTTTACCGTGTTGAGCGGGTAATATTCAATCGGCCCGACCGGGTTGCTACGGGTGCAGGTTTTGTCCCAGTGTCTCACGGTTCCCACGGTTACACTCCCACACCTGCCGCTGGGACGCCGGCAGCGTATCGATTTGGCCGTTAGTGATTAGTGAGGTTCGGGCTTGCGGCAACCGGGCATTTACAATTCTTTACGATCCTCCTAAGAATTCGTTCGACTAAACGCCATTTTCAGTCGTCCAACATATCGTTCGAGCGAAAAGCTATTTTCTCAAAGACTAAGAGGTTAAATGATGTCAATAAAGAAAAAACTCTCATCAGGTATCTTTGCGGCCGTCGCGACGGTTGCATTCGCGGGATTTGCGTCGGCCCAGGATCCGGCACCGGCACCGCAGGACAACGTCCTGCGTGAAAAACGTGAAGGCCGTCGGGAAGGCCGACGCGGCGGATTTGGCCGCGGTATGAAAGGCGGTATGGGCCGCCACGGCGGATTTGGAATGCTCCGCGGAATCGAGCTGACCGACGCTCAGAAAGGGCAGGTCCGCACGATTATGGAAAACAATAAGCCGAACCAGGCCGCAATGGAAGAGCTTCGCAGCTTTCGCGATGCGAAGCGAAACGGCACCCTAACCGACGACCAGAAGGCACGGATGAAAGAGCTCCGCCAACAGTCTCGCGCTAAGCGAGAGGCCGTCCACCAGCAGCTTCTCGCCGTTCTTACGCCCGAGCAGCGTCAGCAGATCGAGACCCGCAAGGCCGAAATGCAAAAACGCCGCGAGGAATATCGCCAAAAACGCAAAAGCGGGGCGCTGACTGCTCCTTCGACGGTGAACTAAACTAAAACCTTACACGAGAACAATGAGGGCGGGCCGCAGTGCCCGCCTTTCGTACCTGTTGGTGTTTTTCGTGCATTCGTGTTTTCGCCTTTCCACGACTAATCACAAAACACGAAAATGCACGAAAAATCACGAAGCGGTCTATGAGTCCGGAAGTTCGAGCGACGTAAGACAAACCGCGCAATTTGGCGGTTGACAAATCGCAAACGATTAAAGGCCGCTTGAATCTCAAGGCGGCCTTTCTGAAACACCAAGCTCGTTCGAACATGCTATCCGATAAATAACTCCTCTTCCATATACGCTCGATCCAGCGGTTTTGGTGACGGAGCAAAAAGCACCTCGAGGCCTTTCTTGACGCCTGCCATGATGGCGGCAACTTCGCGGGCGGGCTCGACGATTTTTGTCCGCACAAACTCGGTCGTATCCACCACCTGAAGCTGCGTTTCGTCGATTGTTCGGCTGACAAGTGCGACCTTGTCTTTCGCCGTTTCAGCCGTTTCGCCGACCAAGAGCTTTAGGTCGTGCACTTCGTCACGGATCAACTCGGTCGACTCGGCCAAGTGCCTCGTTGCGGTCGAAAGATTAGCTGAAACTTCTGTAAAGTACACAGAGATTTCCTTGCCCTGCACGCTCATCTGGTTGACCTTGTCGATCAGGGGGTCGACCCGATTTTCGATTCGCTTGACCGTGCCCGTAACGCGCCGGACGATTATAGCGATGGCCACCGCGGCACCTGCCATCACCACAAAACAGACCGCTATCACGACCGACGCGATCATCATCCAGAACTCGGGCGTTCGGGCGTCCATACGTGTTAGTCTTCGCCTTCGACCCGGTAAGCAGGCCGCCCTTCGGAAATCGCTTTTGATTCGCCTTTTCGTTTTTCCGTAAGATATGCTTCCTTGCCCGCCTCGACCGCGGCGGTGAAAGGATTGGCCGAGCGTGCGGCAGCGGCTTTAGCCTTTTCGCCGTACTCACCGGCCTTGTCCTGAGCCGTTTGATAAAATTCGCTCGCACGCTCGCGGCCGACCTCATAATATTCGCCCGCCTTCTCCTGCAGCTGTGCCGCGGCTTCACGACCTTTTTCCACTCCCTTCCGCGAAGCGTCGGCGATATCGCCGCGAAGCTCCCGACCCGACTTCGGGGCAAACAGCAGCGCTACGACCGCTCCGATGCCGCCGCCGATCAGCAAATAGCTCAATTTCGTCGTCACGCTGGATTCTTCGCGTTCGTAATAATCTCTTGAGTAATCTCTTGTCATAAATTCCCTCCCGCCGCTTTCCGAAAATTCAGCGGCTATGTTTTACGTGCGGGTAAAGTATACATCAATTAACCAAAAAATTAATAAGGCAGGCTTTCCGACAAATCAGCCGATCAGTCCCTCAGCAAAGGCTTTTTCGTAGACGATCCAGAGGCCTAAAATTACGCTGATCAACCCGGCGGCGGCCTGGAAGATGTGATTAAATCGGTGAAATTTGACCGAGGTAAGATGGAACGGCAAACCGACAAGAAAACTCATCAACATCATTCCCC
>JBHENZ010000284.1:0-4682 GCA_046261815.1 Pyrinomonadaceae bacterium
GTCGTAACGTTATGCCGCGTTCGCTGGCGATCGCGACATCGTTTTTGCTGGTTTTCGCAACGGTGGGCATAGTCAGCTATTCGCTCGCACCAAGCATAACGCAACAGGCCAGAACCTTCGCGGGCAATATCCCTGTGTATACCGGCTATGTCCAATCGACGATCAACGACATGAATCGATGGCTTGCTCGCGCACGGCTTTCCGAAGGTGTACAGACTCAAATCAATGAAAGTATCAATTCATTTATCGAGTCCACCGGCGAGTTTTTGACAACTCGGTTTGGAATGGGTGCTCTCTATCTGGTGAGCGTTTTGCCGTGGCTCGTGCTGGTTCCGATACTCGCATTTTTCTTTTTGAAAGACGCGCAATTGTTTCGGCTGGCGGTCTTGAGAATGGTTCCGGTCGGCGATTGGCGGTCGCGTGTCGAGGCCGTGATGACCGACGTCAATGATACGCTGGTCGCCTACGCTCGGGCGCAGCTTATCTCATGCGTCCTGATCGGCGTGATATGCACGGTGGCCTTTTACCTACTCGGCCATGACTATGCGTTAATACTCGGTTTGCTGGCGGGCATTTTCGAGCTGGTTCCCCTGCTTGGGCCATTGACGATAGGGATAATAGCGGTGATTGTCGCCGGGTTCGAGTCGGGATGGCAGTCACTGGCGACGGGAGTTTTCCTGCTTGTGCTGCGAATATTTCATGATTACTACACGTATCCGCGAATTGTCCGCGAAGGCATTCACCTTCATCCGCTGGCTGTTATTTTGTCGGTGCTCGCTGGCGAGCAAGTGGCGGGAATCGCCGGTGTTTTTATTGCTATTCCGATCGTCGCTCTCGCGACCGTTCTTTACAAACATATTCTCGAACACACCGAAAGCCGCGGCCTCTTCACCGGTTTGCTCGAACCCAAGGAAAACAAGGATATCGCGGCGTCGTAATGGGCTCGCTCGGATAATTTATCATCTTCTTTTTCGTGCGGTCTTGTTTGCTTGCTGGCGTATGTACTCGTCATGCGGGCGTGCTACCGAGGCGACAAAAAAGGTCCGGCGACTAAGACGAAAGAATGAATTTCTCGAAGGCAAAGCGATCGTTAACCGCCAGTTCAGTGACAGCGACGAAAACCGGAAGATCTATCGCCATTCCTTTAAGCTTCACCGCGTCTTTGGCCGTCGTAACGAGGAAAGCAGCTCCCGAATGGGTGGCCCTTTTTGAGAGCCCTGCGAGATCACTCGAAACGTAACGGTAATGATCGCGAAACATTTCGGCGGCGGCGATTTTAATTTGCTCTTGTCTTAAAAGTGCAAAAAAACTTTCCGGATTGCCGACACCGCAAAAGGCCATAGCCGCCTTGTTGACAGGAAGACCTTCGACTGCTTCCGCATTGCCGGAAAGAAAACTTTCCAGCCTGACAACAGCTTGAAGTCGGACGTCGCTCGTGAAAACGGGAACGGCTTTGGCGTACCTTCGGACGGCTGAAACAATTGAATCAGCGTTCTCGACCAGGTTTGCTCGCGTAACCACAACCGCACTTGCACGTGAAAGATTCGAAAGTGGTTCGCGAAGGCGGCCGGCGGGCAGGAGTTTGCCCCCACCAAATGGATTGGTCGCGTCGATGCAAACGATGTCGATGTCTCGCCTCGCTCGCCGATGCTGAAAGCCATCGTCAAGTACGAAAACGGTGATATCAAACTTCTCTTTTGCCCATTTCGCGGCAGCGACCCGATCGACATCGGCCACAACTACGGCTTTTCCAATTAGTCTTCTTGCGAGCTCAACCGGCTCATCGCCGCCTTCTGCGACCTCGGCTAAGACCCTTTCGCCGTCTGAAACGATAATTCTTTCGCGAGTGTTCTTCCGACCGTAGCCGCGCGTGAGGATGCAAACTTTTTCATTGTTCGCGGCAAGAATCTCTGCGACTAAGGCAACCAGAGGAGTCTTGCCCGTACCGCCGACGGTGATGTTGCCGACGCTTATAGTTTTCGCTCCGAGCGTGTTCGACCGAAACGAGCCGCGATCGTAAAGTCTATTGCGACGATTCGCGAGGGCACCAAGGATCCAGCCGAGCGGCGATAAAAAGCTCATCAGATGTGCAGAAAATTATTAAGCAAAGTTTTGCCGTGCTCGGTCAGGATAGATTCGGGGTGAAATTGCACGCCTTCGATTTTGTGCTCGCGATGCCGAAGCGCCATCACGAGGCCGTCGGGCGATTCGGCGGAAATTTCCAGGCAGTCCGGCATCGATTCGCGTTCGACGACAAGCGAATGATAACGACCCGCGTTAAACGAATCGGGAACTCCCTCGAAAATCGTTTCGCCGTCGTGCCGAATCGTGACCGGCTTGCCATGAACAGGCTCAGGCCCGCGAACGACCTTTCCGCCAAAATGCTGACCGATCGCCTGATGGCCAAGACAGACGCCGAGAATCGGAACGCGGGCCCCGAATCGAGCGATCGTTTCCAGCGTGATCCCGGCCGCGTCAGGATCGCCGGGGCCAGGCGAGATTAAAATTCGCTCGGGCCTCAATTTTTGTTCGATGTCGTCGACGGTTATCTCATCATTACGCACGATTTTCATTTGTGCCCCAAGCTCACCCAGATACTGCACGAGGTTGTAGGTAAACGAATCGTAATTGTCGATAATCAGCAGCATTTTCGTTAAACGCCCTTACCGAATTGTTTTAATTTTGTTTACTATCATCCGGAATCAATTTATTATTATACTTCACTAATCCGGAGGCCGAAATCTGATGCTTTTAAAAACTCTCGCACTGATTATTATTGTATCTTCGTCGTACTTGACATTGGCGCAAGCCCCGTCATCCAACCCCGCGAAAACAGACGCAACGGAAAAGCTTCGAAAAGAAGCAGTAGTCTTTTTGCGCGAAACGGCCGTTGAAGTAAACGGAATGCGGTCGCTCGAAAATCGCATCAGCTTCACTGCCGAGCTTGCGAACCTGATGTGGTTTCATGACGAACGGGAGGCCAGGGCGATGTTCGCCTCGGTGATCAACGATTTTCGAAGGCTGCTGCAGCATCACGATGCCGCGATGACTACATTCGCCCCCGGCACCGATGACGAACCGTTTTCGGGCGGAATCCTATTCGGCGAAATGACCGACAAAGGGCGCATTTCCAGGCGTTTCGCCGTCGCATTGGGCGTTCGAAAACAGATAGCCCTTAGCCTTTCGGAAAATGACCCCGAGCTGGCATATACATTTTATTGCGACGCGACGGGTTCGGTAGCAAATCCCGAACTACGTAAACAGATGGAAACGCGCGATGCTCATTTTGAGGGACATCTGCTTGCACGAATCGCCGAAACAGAACCTGCACGTGCCTTACCGCTCGCTGTCAAATCCGTCTCGGCCGGATTTAACTATCAGCACGTCGAATTGTTAAAAAAGCTGCACACGAGCGACCCGGAAAAGTCTGCTGAGCTTGCATCGGCGATCGTTTCGCGGGTGAGGGATGAGAAGTTTGAATCGAGCGATTATGCGATCGTCAGCGGCTTGCTGGACTATGGTGCTGAATCACTGGACGCCTCTAGGAAAACAGGCGTAAGGAAAGCGGTTTTTACCGAAGCGCAGCTTCGCGAGCTCGGCGACATCCTGGGCAAAGCGATGTCTCGCGACGCCGATGAACTGCTGATAGCAACTGTCGATATAAGTATGATCGAACGATTCGCACCGGGCCGTGCGTCACTGATTAAGGCACGGTCACGCTCAACGTATTCGTACCCAGTTCGATCTGGCGTGAGCTCAGCCGCGGATGCAGCGAACGCAGCTAGCATGGCCGCGAATGCCGCAGCGGCCGACGCAGTTCTAATACCCTCGACCGGCACCGTTATTTCAACGTCGAGTATAAAGTCGAACAGTGACGCGATCGAAACACGTATAAAAACCGAGCAGAAATTAATGCAGGAAGTGATGAGCCTCGGCGGTAAAGAGCTGCCCAAGGAGGAGCGCGAGCGCATCATTGCAAAGGCGCGAAAGGCGGCGATCCAAGCGCCCGGTCGTGAGGGAAAGCTGATGACCCTCAGCACGCTCGCCACGTACGTCTCTTCCTCAGGCGACAAGGCTTTGGCGGCGGAAATAATGCGTGATGCGCAGGCAGTGGTAAGTCCGGCGCCGAAAAATTTCCGAGATTTTATGCTGACCTGGATGCTCGCAAGCGGCCTTGCACAGACCGATCCCGACCGTGCCTTTGCCGTCCTCGATAACGCGATAAATCGGGCGAATGAAACGATAGCTGCGTTTATAAAGGTGGGTGAGTTTTTTGATGTTGGCGAAGAAATGATTCAGGATGGGGAGGTGCAAATCGGAGGCGTTGGCAATGGCCAAATGATGCGAGGAATCACGAGCGAGCTTGGGATGGCCGATACGGTGATCTCAGCGCTTGCAAACGCAAATTTTGCAAAAACGCGCGATTTGACCAACCGTTTTGATCGAACCGAAACGCGCGTACTCTCAAAGATGTTGGTCATTCGAGCTGTTCTCGCCTCAGGCAGGCAGGTTGAAAAGGACGTGCCCGCGTCGCCGATTCCACCCGAGCTGACGGACGAATCCGGCCCGCAGAAGTGACCCGGCGATTACCGTTGAGTCTCGAAAAGTTCCGCGAACCTCTCTCGGTAATTCCGGCTCAGCGCGAATTCGACCGCAGCCTCGAAGTACAAGCCATTCAGACC
>JBHENZ010000285.1:0-3403 GCA_046261815.1 Pyrinomonadaceae bacterium
CAGATAGCCGCTGCCCGCAAGCGCTTCGTTAGCCACGTCCTGACCACGTTTTCCCGTCACGGTAAGAACACGCCAGATGTTTAACTGAGCTGCGATATCCAAGATTACGGAGAGCAGAATTACGAAGCCGAAACTTGCCGCAAGCTGGGTGGTGAAAACGGTCGTCTGCGTGAGAAACCCCGGGCCGATGGCCGAGGTCGCCATCAGGAAGGCGGCCCCAAGGATAACGGAGGTAAGCGAACCCTTCTTCATATTCAACTCGTTCAACTCGGCAGAACAGCGGCGATCGTCACGTCGCGTTCCGAGAGTTCGGAATGAATTGTCGAGGCGAATGAGACAGCGTTCGGCGTGTCACCGTGAATGCAGATCGTTTCCGCTTTGATAGGAATTTCTACGCCGTCGATGGTTGCGACCTGGTTTTGTTCGATTATCTGCAGAATCTGCCGTACGGAGCGTTCGACATCTGAAATCATTGCATTCGCGTCGGTTCTCGCCGTGAGGCTGCCATCTTTTCGGTATGTGCGGTCGGCGAAGGCCTCGCCGGCGGCTCGGATTTTCAGCTTTTCGGCTTCGCTGATCAAATGGCTCCCCGCCAGACCGTAAAGAATTAATTTTTCGTCAGAGGTTTTCACGGCTTCAGCAATCGCGGCGGCGAGCTCCGGATTCGAGGCGGCCTGATTGTAAAGCGCTCCGTGCGGTTTTACGTGATTAAGTTTGCAGTCGAGTGATTTGCAGATTTCCCGGATCGAGCGGATCTGTTCGAGTGTGATATCGAAAACTTCATTCGGCGACATTGTTATCGGCCGGCGGCCAAAGTTCTCACGATCCGGATAACCGGGATGTGCGCCCACCGCTACATTAAATTTTATCGCTAGCTCGATCGTCCATTGCATAGTTTGACGATCGCCGGCATGAAACCCGCAGGCAACATTCGCCGAAGAGATGTACCTCATCAGCTCGGCGTCATTCGCGAAGCCTTCGCCCATGTCGCAGTTGAGATCGATGATCGGCATTTTACTACCGGAGAGAATCTTACACCGCCGTCAGCCGGACGCCGAGTTTAAGAAACGCTATTTCGCGTTCGAGGTCAAGAGCGGATTGCTCGGCATCGGCTTGGGAGACGAGCTTGAAATGCATTTGATCTCCGGGCAGAAGCTGGGCGATCAGAGAAAGGTCAGTCGAAATTATGTTCGCGATTCTCGGGTAACCGCCGGTCGTCTGACAATCAGCGGCGAGGACAATAAGCTGACCGTCCGGAAGAAGCTGAATCGTGCCGGGCGTGACTCCGGATGAGATAATTCCACTGTCCTCAAAGCTGGATAATTTCGGCCCACTTAGCCGAAGTCCCATTCGATTCGAATCCTTGCTTATCGAAAAATTTCCAACGTGAAGCGTTTCCCGCCCGAGTGCGGTCAAATTGTTATACTCAGGCCCTCGAACGATTCGTATTGTGGGAAAGCGGCTGTACGGCGAAGTTAACGTTCGCGAAACTGACCGCGGGTTTAATGACGATTTCGACTTGCCTGATATACGCGTTTTGAGTCGGTCGCCGGATCTGATCTGTCGACCTTCGAAACCACCTATTCCCGCAACCAGGTTGGTAGAAGAACTGTCAAGCCAAATCCGCGTTTCAAAGCCGCCAGCGACTGCAAAGTAAGCACGGCTTCCTCGCAAACTATGGGTGAATTTCAACCGATCACCTTTTCGGGCGATCTGCGAAGTCCAGTTTCTGATCGTTTCGCCGTTGAGTGTCGGTACAAAGTCAGCACCACCGATAGCGAAAGGCGTTTCGCCTCCGAAAACGATTTCTGCGGCCGGAAAGTGCATTTCGATCACAGCTTCGTTTTGGTTGTTACCGAGGAGAATGTTTAGCAGCCGGGCCGCGGCTCGATCCATCACACCGCCGGGATTAATTCCGAAGCGCCGATGACCGAATCGTCCCATATCCTGGACGGTCGTGAGTATCCCCGGTTTATCGAATAAAAGGCTCATTAATTAGCGCGAACGAATCGAACCGAATCGCCAGGTGCGAGAAGGCAAATCGATTGTTCTTTCGGTCGAAACATTTCGACAGTTGTCCGACCGATTAGCTGCCAGCCTCCGGGCGAATCGAATGGATAAATTCCTGTTTGCCGATTGGCAATGCCGACGCTGCCCTTCGGCACACGAAGGCGCGGCTGCGACTTTCGCGGTGCGGCGATCCGCTCGTCGACATCGCCCATATAAGCAAAACCGGGTAGGAAACCGAGCATATAAACGCGATAAATTCGTGTAAGAAAAATTTCGATTGTTTCTTCGATGGTGGCGGCGGCAAATTCGGCGACATACGGCAAATCTTCGCCACCGAACTCAACGGAAATCTCGATTACAGGTTGGCTCCGTTCAGTGCTGGCGTCAATCGATGCAAGGACGGATCGTATAATTTCCGCAACCGCGTCGAAGGCAGTGACGAATTCGGGATACGCGATTCTTACCTTTATAAGATCGTAGAAAACGGTGATCGAGGCGTATGCGGGTGCGGCTTCGACGAAACCGTGAAACGGATTTTGTTCGAATGCAGCAGCTGCAGCGAGGGCGAGGTCGTTAAGTTCGGTGCTAATTTCTCGGCCAAAGTTGATTACGACCGCGGAATCGCCAAGGGCAGAGAGCGTGTATCGACAATCGGTCATCGCCTTCGCTGTTTCGGGTCGAGATACTCACGAAGGCCGTCGCCGACGAAGTTGAAGGCGAGCACCGTCAGAGCGATCGCGACGCCGGGAAAGAAAAGGACGTGCGGGTAAATCGCAAAGAACTGACGCGATTCCTCGATCATTGTGCCCCAACTCGGCGCCGGCGGGGGAATGCCCAGCCCGAGAAACGATAGAGAAGCTTCCGAGAGCACGGCCCCGGCCATGCCCAACGAGGCCTGTACGATCAGCGGCTGGATCGCGTTCGGCATAATGTGAACGAAAAGAATTCTCGAATTTCCCGCCCCGAGCGCACGCGCGGCATGGACGAAATCGTATTCGCGAACCTTCAACACCTGTCCCCTCATCACGCGTGCGTAACCGACCCAGCCGATAATGCACAAGGCAAGGATCATCTTGCCGAGGCCCGCACCAAGAAATGCGACAAGGGCAATGGCGAGTAGCAACCCGGGAAAGGCGAGAAAAACGTTGAAGAGATAGCCGGACAAAATCTTGTCTACCCAGCCGCCGTAAAAGCCCGCAAGCGCACCGATCAGAACACCGATCAGCGCCGATATCGTGACAACGGTTACACCGACCTGAAGCGAGATGCGAGCGCCGTAGACGACCCGCGAGAAAACATCCCGACCCAGCGCGTCCGTGCCAAACCAGTGTTCCGCCGAGGGTGATGCGAAACGAAGTCCGAGATTTTGCGCGGTCACTTCATGCGTCGCGAT
>JBHENZ010000286.1:0-3919 GCA_046261815.1 Pyrinomonadaceae bacterium
GCTGGCGTTCTAACCAACTGAACTACGACCCCGCGCTCGATTTCGGATTTGGATTTCGGATCTTGGATTGAAAACCCGGGTTGCAAATCCTCCCGGTTCCGACAAATCCGCAATCCCCATTCCCAAATCCGTAATCGGATCTGGTGGGCACGAAGGGACTCGAACCCCTAACTTCCTCCTTGTAAGGGAGGCTGTCTACCAATTGACGTACATGCCCTCAAACTATTAATTATAGCAACGCCGTGTACGCTCTAACAAAGCCCGCTTTCAAAAAACATCGCTCGTCTTACATGGAAACGAGCGAACTGAAATCCTATGAAAATCTTGGCGGACGTGTCAAGCCGTAGGCTGATCAGATACGGAAGCCCGAGTGTGAACAATGACGAAACATCCCACTTGAGCATTTCGCCCTTACTTATGTGCGGGCTTGCGGTATAGAAAATCAACTTTTGCGTTCGACGATGAATTTGACGATCTCAGACAGCAGCCCTGGCCGGGCGTCAAGCACGGCCACACTCTCGAACGCCTCGTCGCGGATCTGCTCGAGCAACTCGTTTGATTTTTCAATTCCAATTACGTTCGGGTAGGTCGCCTTTGCGGCGGCCGCATCTTTAGCCGCGGTTTTGCCGAGTACTGAGGTCGATTGCGTCACGTCAAGAACGTCGTCGGTAATCTGGAAAAGCAACCCGAGAGTGGTAGCGAATTTGGCTATCGCCGCCGATTCTGCCGTAGGTCGCTCGGCTATCAGAACAGGAGCTACGGCGGCGAATTCGATCAGAGCTGCGGTCTTGTTTAAATGAATCCGCTTGACCTCGGCAACGCTAACTTCCCTACCCTCGGCTTCAAGATCTAGCTGCTGCCCCGCAACCATTCGCACGGCGGCTTCCGAAAGACGCGAAACGAGTTCGACCCGCGTCTTCGCACGGATAGTCTCATCATCGGCGATCGCCTTAAAGGCCAGCACCTGCAGCGTATCCCCGGCGAGGATCGCCGTCGCCTCACCAAACTTTTTGTGGCACGTTTCGCGCCCACGCCTGAGATCGTCGTCGTCCATCGCCGGAAGATCGTCGTGAATCAACGAGTACGTGTGAATCATCTCGACCGCCGCGGCGACATTCGCGAGGCGTTCGGATGCAAAATCGAACTCTTGTCCCACGGCGAACATCAACGCCGGCCGAAATCGTTTCCCGCCGGCGAAAAGACTCCACCTGATCGCCGCCCGTAGCCGCTCGGGTTCGATCTTAGCCTTGGCAACGCATTCTTTCAGCTTCGCGTTTACGACGAGCGATGATTCCGCAAGAAATGCTTCTAGTTCCTGCATTTTCGGATGCATTATTTATTATCCGGAATAATATGACCGGTTGAAAGTTTGCCGCCTGTTCAGTTATCGCTTGCGCGCACCGCGGTCTAGCTTGTAGATTTCCTCAAGCAGATGTCCATCACTCAGGAACAATTCCGCGCGGCGCTTTCGCGTTTTGCCAGCGGTGTTACGGTCGTTACTACAAAAGACGCCGGCGGCTCGCTTCACGGCATCACGGTTTCGGCCTTTTGCTCGGTCTCCCTGTCGCCGCCAATGGTGCTGATTTGCATCGAACAATCGACCGGCAGCCACAATGCCTTTCGTGAATCCGGCTTTTTTGTCGTGAACGTACTGGGTTCGAATCAAAAAGAAATTTCCGAACGTTTCGCCTCGCAGATGACGGAGAAATTCGAGCGCGTTGAACTAACTTTAAATCTTGACGGCGTACCTGTCCTCTCGGGCTGTCTGGCCACGCTCGAGTGCCGAGTAAAACATGCCTTCGAGGGTGGCGATCATTCTATATTTATCGGTGAGGTTGAGCACTGTCAGGTTGCAGACGGCGATCCGCTAATTTATTTCCGCAGCGATTATCGAGCGGTGGTCGAGTTACCCTAAAATAATTCAACCAACCGCCTCCGTCGCCAGAATCTCGCCAAGATCTGTATCGTCAAGTTGATAGACCTCACTGCAAAACCCACACGACATCACGGCCCCGCCGTCGTCTCGAAGCATCGATTCGATTTCGTCTTGCCTGAGCGATGAGATCATTGCGCGAGCGCGCTCGATCGAGCACGTACATTTAAAGCTTACGGCTCGCTCTTCCAACAGCTCAAAGTTCATTTTTCCAAGGATGAGTCTTGCAAGGTCGTGAGGCGATGCGCCGTCGCTCACAGCCGAGGTCACGTGTGGAGCTCTCGTGACGCTTCGTTCGATCATTTCGATTACATCGTCGCTCGCACCTGGCATCATCTGGACCATAATTCCTCCGGCCGCCACGACAAACGGTTCGGTATTTCGCAGCAGCACGCCGAGCATGACCGCTGAGGGAATTTGCTCGGAGTTCGCAAGGTAATGGGCAAAGTCTTCGGCAATTTCGCCTGAGACGATCGGCACCGATCCGACGTATGGATCGCGGTGCAGGCCAATATCAAAACCAGCCTCGCGGACAACATAAAAAGTTCCGCCGCCGATAATCGCGCCGACGTCGAACTTGCCATCCGGTCGCGGCAGAGCGGTCGCTTCCGGATTCTTCATATAACCGCGGACATGACCTCGATTGTCGGCCTCGGCAGTAATTCCGCCCACCGGCCCCTCGCATTCCAGCCGCACCGTTAACCGGTCAAAATCCTTCAATGTTGAGCCGAGCAGCAAGCAGCCTGTCAATACCCGTCCCAATGCGGCCGAGGCCGTCGGTGACGGCTGATGTCGTCGTACTGCTTCCGTAACGATCATTGTCGTCACGGCCGAGAGAACACGCACCGTTCCCTCGGCCGCTGTTCCGTGAATCAATTTGTCCATCGAATACAGTGTTCGAAACGCGAGAATAGGTTGTCAAATTTGCAGCCTGATTCGATGAAGATAAAAATGAATTTTGGTGGTAAAATAAGACGATTTCCCGCTCCTAAATAGAGAGAGCGCACTTTATGAGCTCAGTCGTCAAAACCGCACGCAGCCTTGTCAAAGAGTCAGGTAATGGCCGCAGGTCGCCTAAGCATTTCACGCCGCTCGGCCTCAACGCTAAAAAGGTCGTCGCCAGGCGTTACGCGTTGAAAAACGACGTTGGCGAGCCCATCGAAGACTGGGACGATATCGTCCGTCGCGTGGTCGGGCACGTATCAACGGCCGAGACCGATCCGCACGGGCGAAGCCAATTTTATAACCGGATCTCCGCGGCGATGCTCGCCCGCGAATTCATCCCGAACACGCCTTGTCTTGTAAACGCGGGAAAACCTAATGGTCAGCTTGCCGCTTGTTTTGTATTGAGCGTTCCGGATTCGATCGAAGGAATTATGGAGCACGCCCAGAATGTCGCGATCATTCACCAGACCGGCGGCGGCACCGGAATGACCTATGAATTTCTTCGACCCGCCGGCTCGATGGTGAATTCCACGCGCGGAGTCGCGTCGGGGCCGGTGAGCTTCATGAACATCGTCAACCAAACAACCGAGGTTGTGAAACAAGGCGGTGTTCGCCGCGGCGCGAACATGGGTATCCTTACCGTCGCACATCCCGACATCCTTCGTTTCATTCACGCGAAAAACGACCAGACAAGTTTGACGAATTTTAATATTTCCGTGACGGTGACCGACGATTTTATGGACGCCGTCGACAACGGACTATGGTTCCAAACCGAATTCAACGATCAGCCATGGCGGCAACCCATTTTCGATACGGTAACGGGCGAAGATTACGTCGTCTATCGACGGCCCGACAATTCGCTTGTCCCGTTTGCCGACAAGCTCGCATTCGAATCAGCCGACTTGTCGGACTGCTCAATCGAGCAGCCTCCGATGCCCGGAATGGTGTTCGCACCCGACATTTGGAACCGAATCATCGCGTCCGCTCACAAGTACGCCGAGCCGGGCATCATCTTCATCGACGAGGTCAATCGGCACAACC
>JBHENZ010000287.1:0-3522 GCA_046261815.1 Pyrinomonadaceae bacterium
CTGAGCTTTTGAAAAAGTCCGTCACGCGTGTTTGTAAAAAGATGAACGATGTCGATGTCCGAGCTAAATTTCGGAGACAGGCAGACATCAGGCGGCAGCGGCTTCAAAAGCTCGCGGTAATTCTCCGGCGGGTTGATTGGAAGAATTGTCATGCCTTCCTTTATTCCCAATTTTTTTGCCAGCGGCGTGCCTGAATAACCGGATGCCATGATTCGTTACGCAGAGCTCTTTACTGACGTGCTCGCTATCGACACGTCGTCAAAACCTGCCGCGCGCGCGGACCGTCGAATTCGCACAGATAAACGCCCTGCCAGCGGCCAAGAAGCAATTTGCCTTTCACAAAGGGAATCGTCACGCTCGAGCCGACGAGCGACGATTTGATGTGAGCATCGGAATTTTTTTCAGAATGCTTGAAATCGTTGTAATGTTGCGGGATCAAATCGCGTAAAAACCCGAGCATGTCTGATTTTACATCCGGATCGGCGTTTTCGTTGATCGTTAGGCCGCACGTGGTGTGCTGCGTGAAAACAATGCAGACGCCCGCATCAATACCTGTGAGCGATTCGGTTACGAGATCGGTGATCTCGATCATTTCCTCACGCCTGCTGCTTTTTAGGTTCAGAGTTTCCATCAGCTTGCACAAACTTGCACAAAACAATATAGCAAATAAAATCAAGTATTCTGGGCATCCTAGTTTTAGGCACCCGGCCATTGTTAGAATCTAGCAGAAACCACACACCAATCGGGAGTGAAGCGAATGAAGAGAAATTGGTCTGTCTTAGCGGTAGCTTTATTGATGTTCGCGTTCGGCGGCGCCGCTTTTTTGATTTTTACAATTAGCGCGTCGGCTCAGGGAAACAACGTTTTCGAGGGCTATTCGTTCGAAATCGGTGCCGACGGGAGCGGTGCCTGCCCGTTTCGTTTTTTACCCAATCGGCCCGGCGGCAACGATGTCGACGTCTTCATGGCCGGCACGGATTTGAAACAGGCCGCGACCGGCATTTCGCCTTGCGACCAATCTCGGACCGCAGTCAACAAAGTTTTCCCAAACGGGATACAGCGGTGGTGTTTTAAGGGGCCCGAGGATATGTACGAGATCCGGCTCGCAAACGGCGACCGCTATCTCTGGTATGCGGTCAACAAAAATACAGGCTTTTATAACGTGAACGATTTCCGCCCCGTGCGGCGTATCGCCGGCACCACGCCTCGCTACGAATTTGACACCCCGGCCGATTACACAAAAACGATCCGCAACGCCGTCGCCTTTATGGCATCCAGACAAGGCGGAACCTTGATGTTTCCCGATGGCGACTACATCGTTGGCACGCTTGACGGAAATCGCCGCGACCCGAATTTCGAGGCGATCACCTTGACGTCCGGCATTACGATTCAGGGGACGAGCTCGAACTATTCTGTGCCCGCGACAAACATGCCCTATAGCCGTTCGCCCGTCCGCATTCGCCTGCGAAACGATAAGCAAAGCATCTTCCGAATCGGCGGCTGCACGAATCAGGTTATCGTTCGAAACATCGAGCTAGTCGGCAACGCGACACTGCTTGGCGAAAGCCCACGCAGCCGATCGCGAACCTACGGTGTCGAGGCAGCCGGGAAATGGGTGATCGACGCGGTGACGGGCGCGCAGAGAGTGAATACCAGCCAGGTTTTCAGGTTCGAGAACGTCGTCTTTAATGAATTCGACATCGGGCTAAACGTCCGCAATTACAATCAGGACGCGACCTGCAATCCGAAAACGCAAGCGTGCAACTCGTGGCATTTTGATTATATAAAGGTCGACCACGGAACTTTCATCAATAACAATACCGGGATTCACATAAACACGTTCAACACAGACTGGAACATTACAAACTCGCAATTTTTTTACATGGCCGCCCAGGCACCGGGAACCGGAATACGCATCGAACGCGGCGGGGCGATTCTGATCCAGCAGTCTTTTGGCGGCGGCTACAGCTACGGGGCTGACATCGGCGGAACGTTCCTGCACATCGACACGGTGGGAAGCTTGACGATCATCAATTCCGCCTCCGAACGCAGTCAGCGGAGCATTTACACCGCCGAAAACGGGGCGACCTCCTCCTTAATGCTAACTATGATAGGAAGCGTTTTCGGCGACAAAATGGAACTCGCAGGCCGAATCAATCTCATCTCGATGGGCAACACGTTTTGGGCACCCACCGTGAATGCCCAGCCCCTCGTGAACATTACCTCGGTTGGTGACCGTTTTTGTTACGACCCTCTCGTCAACCCCGGCGTCTGCAAAGATATACGCGGAGCCAATGCACAGAACCCCGGATTCAACGGCGGCAAGATAATGTTCAAGACCGGACGGCTCTCCGAAGGCACCGGAGCGAATCAGCTGGTCCGCCAGCCTAATATCTTCGGCAACGATGTACAGATAAGTGATGGTTTTCTGCAGCTCGAGTCGAAATACGGTTTCCGCGACCTCGCACTCTTCGCGAACGGCGTCGACGGGCGCCCGCCAGCCTCCGACGGCGTAATGCTCTATTGCCGCGATTGCCGCAAAAGCTCGTCAGGTGCCTGCACCCAAGGCACCGGGGGCACCGACGGAGCAATAGCCAAAAGAATCAACGGCCAGTGGCGTTGCGACTGAGACCGCTCAGCCACAGGTCACAGAGTTTCAGAGAGGTTCGTGGAAAATACGACCACACTTTCTGTGAAACTCTGTGCCTCGGTGGTCAAAGCCCTGCCCGGGTTGTTTGTTAAATGGCCGCAATTATCTGATAATCGATAGTTTTGATTTACTAGACCTTTACATTGATTGGTTCGCGGCAAGCAGGATCAGCGAGAAATGTTTCTGCGGATCGGGGACTACAAAAATACAAAAGACAGTATGAACAGTTACGTACTTTATTTAGCGCCCGCGTTCGGGATTTTAGGTTTGATTGTGATGGCCTTTAAGTCCGCCTGGGTCAGCAAGCAAGACGCAGGTGAAGCGAATATGCAGGAGCTCGCCGGCCATATTGCTGACGGAGCAATGGCGTTTTTGAAAGCCGAGTGGAAGGTTCTCAGCATATTCGTCGTGATAACTGCAGCATTATTAGCTTATTCGGGAACGATCCACGTAGTAAACGGCCGAGAAATTCACTCGAGCTGGCTGATCTCTATCGCATTTGTCGTAGGTGCAGTGTTTTCCGCCACGGCCGGATTTATCGGGATGAAAGTGGCGACGAAGGCGAACGTTCGCACGACCCAGGCAGCCCGGACTAGTCTGAAAAAGGCCCTGCAGGTGTCATTCACCGGGGGAACCGTGATGGGCCTTGGCGTTGCGGGTCTCGCCGTTTTGGGGCTTGGAGGGTTGTTCATCATCTTTCTCGCGATTTTTGCTGATTTGGGCGTAAATCAGGTGAGAACGGCGATCGAAGTTTTGACCGGCTTCTCGCTCGGAGCCGAATCCATCGCATTGTTCTCGCGCGTCGGCGGTGGAATTTACACAAAGGCCGCGGACGTCGGTGCAGACCTCGTCGGTAAGGTAGAGGCGGGAAT
>JBHENZ010000288.1:0-4866 GCA_046261815.1 Pyrinomonadaceae bacterium
CAAATTAAATAGAATCCGGTTCGGGTTAACTAGAAGCCATCGAACTACTATTAACACCATACGCCGTTGATAATAAACCGAATCTGCGGGTTATCATCAGCAAATCAATATTCAATAAAACAGTCGCTTCAATGTTTCTGTTTCGGCCGGTCTCGAACGTGGTCCTGGCGAGTTTTTAAGTACGGTTTCAGTCAATCTTGTCACTCCCGTCGCGCTTCTATCCTGCAAAATAGCGAACCCCCGGAAGCTTTTAAAAACCCCGTCTTGAGTCCAAAGCGTCGCGGCAAATCTTATTGCAGTTGCATAAATTATGCTGTCCACTAGCGGCAGGGTGTATCGGGCCGCTTCGAGTGCGAACGAGAGGTCAAGATCAATAACGCGCCCGGATTTCATCGCACTCGTTACTGTGATGCGGCGTCGTCGTCTCTAACATGGCGAACGTTTTAAAGACTTCGTGGATTGAGATCACGGGCACAAGCAGATTGTCCGTGTCCTCGATAGCCGGAGCGAAAAACGTTGCCCTGTTGCTGTCAACAAGATACTCACCTGAATCTTTGATGAAATTGTAACGGTATCCATATCGATAGGCTTAGCGTAAACGATTGGCCTATCGACGCAACTAAAATCGAAAAGTCTCCTAATTCCTAGTTTGCAAAACAGTTTTCACCGCCATTTTGGCGAGTTTCCAGGTGCGGTCCCAGTCGATTTTTCCGTCTTTGGTGTCGCGGCCCATTAGTTTGTTGACGAACATTTTGCGAAAGTCTTTGCCCTCGCGGCGGAGCATAAACTCTTTGGCGTAGGGCTTGGCGGTTTCGAAGAAATTGAATTCGGGGTCGGTGATAATGCCGATGCCTTCGAGCGTCATCAGGGCGCGCATGATGTAAGTAAAATTAGACGGCAGGCGAAACGGGTAATCGTACATCACATCCGCAAGGTCGTAGCTGAGCTCTTTGAAATTTACGTCCTTGAGTTTCAGATTGAGGTGAAACTCGAACATCTTCTCCACTACTGGGCGGACAACGTTTGGACTGGTTCCCGGCTTGAGAAAATCCAGCTCGATGAGATCCCGGGCGATTCCGGCCGGATCTTTGCCGACGACGTGAAAGAACGCATCGATCATCTTCGACTGCAGCTCGGCCGTGATTCGGCCGACCATTCCAAAATCGAAAAAGGCGAGCCGTCCGTCAGCCATCACGAGCAGATTGCCCGGATGCGGATCGGCGTGGAAAAAACCGTCTTCGAGTAGTTGTTTGAGATAGGTGCGGATAAGCAGACGATTTACCTTCTCCGGCGAGATAGATTGCGACCTTAGACCGTCCAGATCGGTGACTTTGGTGCCGTGAATAAATTCCATCGTAAGCACTTTGTCGGATGTCGCGTTCCAGTAGATTTTCGGTACGTGAATATTCGACCAGTCTTTAAAACTTTCGCGAAACCGTTCGGCGTTGCGACCCTCTGCGGCATAGTCCATTTCTTCGTGGACGGTCTGGTTGAATTCTCGCAGCATGCCTGACCAATCGGCGTTCTCGTTAAGCTGCGGAAAACGCTCGGCGAAGCTTGCAACTTTTTTTAGGATTTCGAGGTCACCCGTAATTGTGGCCTCGAGATTCGGCCGCTGAACCTTGACCGCAACCTCCTCCCCCGAATGCAGGCGACCGCGATATACCTGGCCGAGCGATGCGGCGGCGACCGGCGCCAATACAAATTCTTTGTAAACTTCATTTATCTTCCGGCCCAGGTCTTTCTCGATTCGGGCGAATGCGATTTCGTTCGGAAATGGCGGAACCTGATCCTGCAATTCTCCTAGAGCTTTTACAAACGGGAGCGGCAGCAAATCGGCCCGGGTGCCCAAACTTTGACCGATTTTAATAAACGTTGGTCCAAGCTCGATCAGCTTGTCCTTGAGCCAAACGGACTGCTTTTCCTGATTGACCTCGCGGCTGGGTTCGGCACCTAGAGCGAGCCGGCGCACTAAAAGCATCGCGACATGCAAAAACCACATCCGCAACGCATACAATTTTTCGCCGTAAACAGCGAGACGCGTCAGGCGGTGAGCGGTCGCAAGCCGGGCATTCGCTTGTTTGATCTGGCCCTTGCGATGGGTGTCGTATTGGTCGAGATACAAGAATAGGGCCAGCCTGCCAATCACGCTTGTGATATGAAGCAACCGAAAATATCCGCGCAGGCCCCGATAGTTCTTCTCGATTTCGGATTCTTTCTTGACGAGCGCTTTGTCTTCGGAGGTCAAATTCTTTTTCGAAACAGAAGTCGGCACTTCAGCCGAGTCGATCGGGACGAGCATTTCAAGCGCAGGCGTTTCGGCATTCGGTTCCATTTCAACCCTTTCCACGGCGAAATTAGGTTTCGTTACAAGGTCGTTCATCAAAATTTTAACTCGCAGTAAGCCTAATTCGATGACAATCGCGGCGGCCGCTTTGTATCACAAAATCTCGAGCATATTCCGTACGCCGGAGCGTGAGAAATAATTCGTTGCGCGCCTGGAGTCGCGCTCGATCTGGGCCTTAAGCTCTTCGATTCCGGCAAACTTTTGCTCATCACGTATCCGGTGCAAAAAACGAACACGAAGAACGTCGCCGTAGAGTTCGCGGTCGAAATCGAAAATGTACGATTCGATCGACGGTTCGGCGTCAGTGGCAAAGGTCGGGCGGATGCCGACGTTTGTTATGCTCCGACGCCAATGGCCGTCGATCAGCGTGGCGGTGGCGTAAACGCCGAATTTAGGGATAACGCGGTTGTGCGGTTTGAGGTTCGCGGTCGGGAATCCGATGGTATGGCCGCGCCGATCTCCGCGGACGATCACCCCCTCGACGCCGTACGGTCGGCCGAGCATACGGCGAGCGAGATTTACTCGGCCGTCGTCGAGAAGGCGGCGTATCTGCGACGAGCTTATGCGCTGATCGCGAAGCTTCACCTCCTCGACCTCATCGGCGAAGAAGCCGAGTTCGCCGCTCATCTGCTTTAACAGCTCGATATTGCCGCCGCGATTTTTGCCGAACGCGAAGCCTTTACCCAAATAAACCTCTTTCGCATGGAGACGATCGTGAACTATGTCTTTTAAAAAGACCTCGGCGGATTGTTCGGCAAAAGCGCGATCAAAGGCGATGACAATCGTCTGTTCAATTCCGATCAGTTCAAGATTAGCGAGCCTCTGGTCGAGTGTCTGAAGCAGCGGCGGCGACGATTCCGGGTGAAGAACGGCGCGCGGATGAGGGTCGAAGGTGACGGCGGTCGGAACGGCAGCAACAGATTGAGCACGCTCGACCACCGTTCGCATTATCTTTTGATGGCCAAGGTGAAGACCGTCGAAAACGCCCAGCGTCAACACCGTCGGTTTTGCGATATTGGCATTCTCAACACCGTGGAAGATCTTCATTACTTGATCAGTTTGCCGGCCCGCTCGGCCGTTAATATCCGATAGGCCGGGCGGTGGGCCTTATTGTACTCGCTGCTATGGTGGATGGCGGGGTAATTTTTCTTCTTCATCTCCGCGTCGAGCCTGGCCCAACCTTTATGATCGAGCTTCCCTATCTTCTTCCTCTTCAATCGTTTGCCGAGCCCGGCCCACGCGTTAGTGAACGCCGCTCCGTCCGGTCTGTACTCACCTGCGCTGACGAGAAAAGCCTCGAGCAGCTCATCGGCTTTACCTTCGCGCGCTTTGAACGGTCTCAAGTTCAGCCGGCCGATCCGTCCATCGGGACATAGCGGTTCCCACATCGGCTCGTCAATTGCCGGGGCGGCCAACCCTTTCCACTCGTTAGCAAGCCATGCGTTCGCCGATTGGCGGTCAGGCGCCGCATGCTCGCCGCCGCGTGTCGCTTGGTAAATATGTTTGTACGCGTCCTCGATGCGGACGCCCTTGTCGGCCCGCCATTTGGGGATCGCGAAATCGGGAAGCGCCGAAGGCGTGCAGGCGAGGAGCAAGACTAATCCCAACACGTTCATATCGTTAACGACTCGCCCAGATGCTTACCGGGCACAAGATAGTTTTGCACGTAATCCCTAACAGCCGCATCAAGCGGCGTTATCGGATCTGTAAAACCGGCACCGCGAATTCGCGTTATGTCGGCTTGCGTGTGGTATTGATATTTGTCGCGCAGGATCTCCGGCATCGCAATGTACTCAATGTTTGGCTCGCGGCCGAGTGCCTTAAAGATCGCACCGGCGAGCGAGTTCCACGTGTGCATCTCGCCCGACCCGACGTTGAACAGGCCGCCAATGTCTTTGTCTAAAAAATGCAAGGTCATCTCGACCGCATCCTTTACATAAACAAAATCGCGCCCGAACTCGCCGTCCTTATGCGCTGGGTTGGCACTCTTGAAAAGTTGAAGCTTTCCGGTCTCGCTTATCTGATCGAAAGCTTTGTTCACGACGCTTCGCATATCGCCCTTGTGGTTTTCGTTCGGGCCGAAGACATTAAAATATTTTAGCCCGACGATCTTGTCGAGCAGTTTATTCTTGTGTGCGTATTGATCGAAAAGATGCTTCGAATACCCGTAAACATTGAGCGGCCGCAAGGCGTTTAATTTTTCCGTCCCATCATCCATCCCGGCCGATCCGTCACCATATGTCGCGGCTGACGACGCAAAAATGAACCGAATATCATTAGCCATCGACCACTCCGCCAGTTCACGCGTGTACTGGTAATTATTGCGAATCATATAGTCCGCATCCGTCTCGGTCGTCGACGAACACGCCCCCATATGCAAAACCGCATCGGCGTCCTTATGAAAGTCCAATTCGTCCAAAAAGTCGTCCGCGTCGATATAATCGGCGAACCTCAAGGGCGCAAGATTCTTCCACTTGTTCGTCTCATCCAGCCGGTCGACGATCAAAACATCGTCGTAT
>JBHENZ010000289.1:0-3342 GCA_046261815.1 Pyrinomonadaceae bacterium
GGGCTGTGATATCCCCAGCGGACAAAATCGTCGGGCGTGATGGCGATTTCCTGATCGAGCCGCGCCTTCCGGTCGTCGATCAGCTTCATCGCGGCCATCGCGATCGGGAGTTTGTAAACGGATTGCGACGGAAATTTTCCATCTTTGTTTAGCCACGCCGATTCGCCGGTTTCGAGCAAAACGGCGCCAACCCCGACCATGCCCTGCGCATCGAGCGCGATTTCTTGAATTTCAGCCTCGAGCTCAACGTCGCGTTTTTCGATAAGCGGCGCGATTGTGGGTGTGGGCGTCGGGGCGAATTGTTTTTCGGCAGTCGATTGGCCGCTGCCGGTAAACGTGATGTCGCCGGTGCAGGCGATAGTTAAGGTAACTAAAAAAAATATTAGTGATTTGATTGAGTTCATTATGTCTCGGTTTTGCAAGCGGTATGCCGGGGAGGCGTGCACGGCTATTTTATCACGGCCGGCAGAAATTTTTTGGGAATAGCTGATAGCTACTGATTTAGAATCCATACACATTCGACGATCTGGTTGAGAGCATTTTGACGGCGAGCGAGATGGCGTCGATTTGGTCGTCGTGGGTGGAGTTTGGGAACGCGCAGGCTTCGTGAATGAATGCATCATTCCAGGCGCCGCGGACGAGGATGACCTTGCCGTCTTCGGCGAGGCTTGACCAGGCGAGAGCGCGTGTGAATTTATCGTTGTCGACTCGAACGCCGGTGAGCGGTATGTGGCGGATCGACGGCTCGCGGCGAAGGTCCTGCACAATTGCGGCGCCGTGAAGCGCCTTTTCGACGCAATGGCGCGTGCTCGTCTCGGTCAGCATTTTGTCGACGATGAAGCGGCGCTGTTCGGGAAATTCGATCCGCTCGCGAAAGCCGTCGGCGATGAAAAGATTGCCTTGATTGTCGAAGGCGCAGCGGAAACTGGCGGTGTAATCTGCCGAATTCGAAATCGAGACGGCGAGATCGTAGCCGCGGCACCAGCGGAGATTTGCCGGCCGGCGATCGATGATTTTGTCGAACCAGCGGCGTTTGAAAAGGCCGCCGTCGAGCGGCGTCGGACGCTGCTGATAAAGGGCCGAGAAAGAATAGGAGCCGAGCTTGCGGCGAATCCGTTCGAGCGCGGCTTCGTCAAAGCGTTCGGGGCAGAGCGCCTGACCGGGCGCGCGATCCAAGGGATCGGAGAAGGATTTTACCGCCGAGACGCCGAGATGCGGAGGTTGGCGGTAAGCATCGTCGTATTGCCCGACGAGCGCGTCCGCGGTCCGGGACTGTGGACGTGGGACTTGGGAACTGGGATTCGCTTCGGCGAGTGCGGGCAGTGAGACGACGTCCCATTGTTCGCCGCCGTTGGCGGCCTCTTTGAGGATGCGGCCGGCAAGGTCGTCTTCGTGCCAACGGGTTTGGATAAGGATGACGGCGGCGGCGGGTTCGAGGCGTGTGTAAATGTCGTCGTTGAACCATTCCCAGGTTTTGGCGCGGTACGTTTGGCTTTCGGCCTGGGCGCGGCTTTTGACGGGATCGTCAATGATGACGAGGCGGGCACCAAAACCAGTGATGCCGGCACCGACGCCCACCGCGCGAACACCTCCGCCGGTGGGCGTTTCCCATTCGGCTGCGGAGCTGAGAGGTTTTTGAGGGGTGATGGTGTTGGCCCTGGGATCCTTATGGTGTGTGGCTTCGCGTTGGGGTGGAACCCACCCGCTGACGCACCTGGTTCTGACCTGTCCGGCCGATTTCACACTTGTTGAAATGCGGGACTCTGCATCTTGGCAAACTGAGCGGATTTTGCGGGAGAAGCGGTTGGCGAGGCGCTGGTTGTAGGAGCCGAGAATGATGTTGAGCGACGGGTCTTGCTGCAAACGCCAAGCGGCGTAGCGGACGGTGACGAGCTCGGATTTGCCGTGGCGAGGTGGCAGAAAAATCATCAGCCTTTTGGTAGAGCCGTTGGTCACCGCTTCCAGCTTTTTGTAGAGCAGTTGTTGATATGGCCAGTGCCACTTCATCTTTGGGGAGACGCACTGTAGAAACTCTTCGAATTTTGGAGAGGCGGGGATGACGGCGTTGGGAGTTTTGCCTTTACGTACGTGCGGGCTTCCGCATTCCGGGCTACGGCATTGCTGCTTCGGCCATGCAAAGCGTTCGATCCAGCCGGGAGAGTTGCCGTTTTTGTAGAAGACGCGGCGGTGGAAATTAGGGTGGCCTGCGGCGCGGATTTCAGCTTCGATTTGTCGGTGAGGTTTGGCTCGGAGGAAAAGATCGCGTGCGAGGTCGATAAGTTTTTGATCAGGCATAGGTAGGTCCACCGAAAAGGGATGAACAGGAATACAAAGTAATGAAGTGCGGAGTGCGAGAGGTGAATTAACGGCTTTCAGTTCTTAACTGACAGATTTCCGCCTGGTGTTTTTTGCTGGCGGCCCACTGTCAATTTTCAACAGCTTTTTTTTCAAGGAGCGTTCCCTTGACGCCCGCGGGGATTGAATAAATTGAATCGTTGGTGGCGAGGATGAGGTCGCCGGTGCCCGTGAAGCAGAGGCCGACGAGGTTGGCGGCGGCGGCAAAAATTTCGGCCGACGCGCCATCGAGTGAGACGCGGACAAGGCCGTGACGGCCCCGATAGCAGGCGGCGATGTAAAGATTTCCCTGCTGGTCGAATGCGAGGCCTTGCGGGCGGCCGAAGCCGCGAAAAAATGTTTCGACTTCGCCGAATGAATCGATGGCGAAAATCGAATCGTGACTGGCAAGACCGGGTGCGGAAACGTACAGGCGTTTGTCGGGGCCGAAGGCAAGATGATAGGCGGCGACCGAGGGTTCGAGGGCGGCAAACATCTCGGCGCGGCCGCCATCTTCGATGCGGTAGATCGTACCGGAGCGATCGCCGACGTACATAACGCCGTCGTCGTCGAACGCAATTCCGGTCGCGATGCCGAGGCCCGAAGCGTGAGTTTCGGTTTCGGTCGAGTTCTCCACCACGAGCACTTTGCCTTCGGCCCGATTGGTGACAAACATTCGCCCGCCCGGACCGAACGCGATGCCGGTCGGATTCATTACTTCGACCGGAAGCTCGTCTAGATAACCGTCGGCCTCGAGGCGATAAATGGTGGCCGGAAGCCGCTGGCCGCGTGGGCCCGAGCGTGTGAAAACGATGGCCTCATCCGCGGGATCGACGGCCGGATTGGCGACGATGTGCATCTCCTCAGCGAGAGCGGTGCCGACAAGGATCGATACGGCGTTGCTTTGATATTGGCCGCTTGAAAGACAAACGGATGACTCGCCGGTCGGCCCTTCGGGCACGATGGCAACAACGCGGCGCGGCGACGCAGCGACGATGCGGCACGGCT
>JBHENZ010000290.1:0-3972 GCA_046261815.1 Pyrinomonadaceae bacterium
CATCTTCTGCATCTGATCGAGCCGCGAAGCGATAATGGAAAAATCATTTACGAGCCTTGGGATTACGACAACGAGAATTACATCAAAGGCGGTTTTATCGATATCGGTCGTGCCCGAATATTCGGATCCGCGTGGTATGGCACGACGACGAATCGGGTAGTTCCGTTGCTGACCGAAGCGATTAGGGAAAATCTACGCGACGGCGCGTTTCACATTCTCTTGCTCCACACGGATGTCGAGGGACATCAGACACACCCGATTCCGGCCCTATCGATCAACGCCTTAAAGGAATTGAAAAGCGTCACCGATTACGTCGGTCTCGGCCATACGCATATGCAATTTGCCATAGACAACTGGGCGTTTAATCCGGGCTCGATCGAAGTAACGAATATCACCGAGTTTCGCGAAACTCGCGGAGCGTATCTTGTTACGGTCGCTAATGACAATTCCGTCGATGCCGTCCACGTACAGGATTATCTCCAGCGGCCTTTCCAGCGAATTTCGTTCGATGTCACACCAATCGCCGAACCGGCTGCCGTTACCGAGAAGGTGCTTGAAAAACTGAGCCGCGAAGCCCGTTTTGCCGAACAAGGAGAGCCGGCCCCAATCATCGAGATAAATTTTCGAGGTCGGCTCGGATTTCCCAATTCCGAGCTCGAAACGCAAAAGATTCGCGACGAAGCAAGGAGAATGACCGGGGCGCTCCACATACGGATCAAGAATCACACGGTGCCCGTCGAATACGCCGTCGCCGCCGACATCGAGGACGATGCTGGTCGCGAATTGCTCGAACGCCGCGTGATCGAGGATCTTGTCGCCCGCGACAGCCGTTTTAAGACGCGAACCGAATCGTTGGCCGAGGCCGTCATCGGGGCAAAGCGTCTCGCGTTAAGCGAAGAAGAGCCTGAGAAAATTGCGGAATTTATCGCAGCCAAATCGGTTCCGACTTCAGGGTTCGGCGTTCGGAGTTAGAGGACATTCTCGAATCCTGAACTCGGAACACCAAACACGGAACTTGGAACCCGAAACCTAACCCGATGTCCGAAGCAATGGAAAAAGTTTTCGGTATGCGACAGTTTCCGCTGTTCCCGCTGCCGCTTGTTTTATTGCCGGGCGAGATGTTGCCGCTTCATATTTTCGAGCCGCGATACCGACAGATGCTGAAGGATGTCGTCGAATTTTCGCGGAATATGTTCGGCGTGACATATTTCGATGCCGCAGCGACTTCCGAGGGCCGGCCAGCAATCGGGTCGATCGGCTGCGCCGCCGAAATTCGCGAAAAGCAGGCTCTGCCCGACGGACGTTCAAACATCGCGACTTTCGGAATCGTCCGTTACCGTCTTTTTGAATATGCCGAATCCGACGCGCCGTACTTTGTCGGCAAAGTAGATTTTTTTGAAGACGAACCCGAGGATGAGGCCGAGGTTAACCTCGTTACCAGTGAAGTCTATGAGCTGTTCGAACGCGTAGCCAGGGCTGCCTTTCGCCTTAGCGGAAACCGCGGAAACTTTCCCGAAATTCCCAATTCCGGCCCCGAGCAACTCTCATTTTTGGTCTGCGCCGCCTTTAAACTTGACGACGAACTCAAATACAAAATGCTTGAGATGACCTCGACCATTCGGCGTCTCGCGGAATTAAAGGAAATTCTATTGAAGGCCGTCGACAAAATGGAGGCCAGCGCCGAAATTCACGTTATTTCGCAAAACAACGGGCACGGAAAAACAAAAATCGATTTTTAGCTTTGTTTAGCTTTCTTGCTAGACGCCGTTGCCAAGGGCCGTTCTGAAAAAGTCGATGATTCGCTGATCATAGGCTGCCGCGACATCCATCGAGGCGCTCAAGATCCCGAAGCCAGAAGGACTGAGGTCGTTTTTCGCCGCGACAAACGTGCCAGACGGAAATCCTTTGCTGAGTTTAAGAGTCGATTCTTGGAACTGCGGTGCGTCCACGCCACTTAGCAGCAGCACGTGGCGGTCGGCGACGTTGCGGGCCAGATCCTGTGCTGCCTGCTCGCGATAGCAGCCTTCGTAGAAATAACCGCGGGTGCCGAGCTGGGCGAATTTCGAGGTCACCCCGCTGGCAAAAGGAAATCTTCGGTCGATGGCCGCAGCGAGCATTGTATCTGCGTCCTTGGGAACCGAGTCGAGTGCTATTCCTTTGATCGAAGGATCGTCTGCCGCCGCCGCCAAAGCAGCGATTGCACCCATTTCGAGGCCATAAACTCCGATATTATCCCCGACCTGCTGCGCCTGTTCCGGCGTCTGCAGAGAACGCAGAAACGCGATGGCCGAGGATGTATCGTCGGATTCGCAACCTCCGAACGAGCTGTATTTAACCAGTGGATCGGGTCCGTGCCCTCTCTGGTCCGGCATTAGGATCGTGTAATTGGTGGTTTCATTCAACTTAACGCCGAGGTCGAGCACGTGCGAGCGGTCCGCCCCGTAACGGTGCAACAGAACGACCGCCGGCGCACCTGGAGTTCCTCGAAGCAGCCAGCCGCGTGCCCGCGTGCTATCGCGATTCGTCCAGTTTTCGTCAGTCACTTTCGCCCCGCGAGCGCTCAAAAGGCCGTATTTTTCCGGCGTGACTAGGTAAAGCGAGGTCAGCGGATGCGCGGTTTCATGAACCAACCAGACCGACGATGCCCCGACAGCCAGTACAAGAAGAACAACGAGCGGCAAAACGAGCCGGTAAACGCTTTTGAATAGACGAGTTATTTTTGCCATGACGAAAGGCTGTTGAATGAAGAATGCAACCGGGACGAGGGGAAGGGGTGTCTTACTGTAAGCCAGAAAAAAGGCTTCAGGTGTGCCGTCTATAATGATACCATATAGCTCGCCTTTGAAAGAATAATTTTTGACGATGAAATACGCTCGATTCCTCGCATTCATAGCTGTTTTGACCTCTTTTGCCGCCGGCATTCTCGGTCAGGTTGAGACAGTTAGAACGTCTCAGTCGGCAACGGCTGCCAAGAACGCCAGAAACGCCATTTTTCCTCTCGGCCAACTAAAACCGGGAATGCGAGGCACGGCCCGGACCGTGTTTCGCGGCAGCGAGGCCGAGGAGTTCGCTGTCGAGATTCTTGGAATCGTGCCCGGTGCCATCGGCCCGAAGCAGGATCTGATAGTCGGCCGCATCAGCGGCGGGCCGGCCGAAAGGACAGGTGTGTTCGCGGGAATGTCCGGCTCTCCTGTTTACATCGACGGCAAATTGGTCGGAGCGATCTCGTACAGTTTTCCTTTTTCGAAAGAGCCGATGTGCGGCATCACACCTATCGAGCAAATGATCGATATTTTCGAGAATAAGGCTCCGGCTCGCGGCCGCACGCCGGAATCCAAAGCCGTATCGTTTGCCGAGATAGCTTCGACGAACTGGCAGCCGACCCTGCCTAAATCCGTTAGCGAAAGCGGCGTGCTTGCCGGCGTAGATGTCAATTCGATGCTTTCCGCGGTCGCCGGACAAAGTTTCCAGCCGATCGCGACGCCGATCACCTTCAGCGGTTTCTCGCAGGAGACGTTAAAGCTGTTCTCGCCGCAGTTGATGCAAGCGGGCTTGCTACCGGTGTCCGCGGTCGGGGGTGCGGCTCCCATCACGCCGTTGAAAAAGGCCGATGAGACGACGCTTGTCGGCGGTGATTCGGTCTCGATGCAATTGGCCCGCGGTGATTACAGCTTGGCGGCCTCCGGAACGGTCACCCTTCGCGACGGGGAAAAGATTTATGCCTTTGGACATCCGTTTTTAAGTTTGGGCACGTCAGATCTTCCAATGGCCGAATCGAGCGTCGTGACGGTTGTGCCGAACATCGCCAATTCGTTCAAGCTCGCCGTGCCCGATTCGATGGTTGGCACGATGACGCAGGACCGCGCGACGGGCGTCTACGGCAAGCTCGGCCAGGTCCCGAAAATGATCCCGGTGACGATAAATTTTGAGACCAGCCGCGGCCGGACCGATACGTTGAATTTCGAGATCGTA
>JBHENZ010000291.1:0-5309 GCA_046261815.1 Pyrinomonadaceae bacterium
GCGACATAGTGATCGGGCGTCCCCGGTTTTGCCGCCGCCGGGCAGACGACAATGTCGGCACCCAAGCTTTTCAAGTATCGCATCTTCTCGATTGACACTTTATCCGTCAGCACAAAAATGCACTTGTAACCACGAACTGCGGCCACCAGAGCAAGCCCGATTCCCGTATTGCCGCTCGTCGCCTCGATGATCGTGCCGCTTTTTTTCAGCACGCCTTCCTTCTCTGCCCAGTCGATCATCGAAACGCCAATTCGGTCCTTTACCGAATACCCGGGATTAAGGCTCTCCATTTTGGCGTAAATCGGAGCTTTGATCTTGTGCTGTTTTGCCAGGTAGTTGATCCTCACCATAGGCGTATTGCCGATCAGATCGAGGATGTCGTCGTAAAATTTCATTTAAAAAAATCTTCCTGCAACAATTGCTGTCGTTCCGATAATCTTATCCTTAACCGTTCGGCGCGTAAAACGCTATGAACGCGGTTTCAAGCGGCGTGAGGATATTTCCAAAAAACTGAAAAACGGAAATGTAAAAATTGAAAAATTAGTGTCAGGCGCCGAATTTTAAGTTATGGGCCTCTAGCTTTCAGTTCTATAGGGGCGTTTCCACCATCAAACTCTCGAAACGAAATGCTGTCGGTGTGCGTAGAATAGCCTTGATCAGGTTTCTCGCTATATGAAAACTCTTCTCTTTTTCACCGCAATCCTTTTTTCATTTGTCTCGATTCCGGCCCAAACGCCGACGGTCGCTGCGCAGGCTGTTTCGGATGAAGCCGCAAGGATTAGGCTCGAAACCTTCGATAAAGTCTGGAATACAGTTAACGAAAAACACTACGATCCGACCTTTGGCGGTGTCGATTGGAATAAGGTTCGAGACCGCTTTCGACCGAATGCAATATTGGCCAAGAACGACAACGATCTGCACTCGCTGCTTCGAGACATGCTCGCCCAGCTAAAGCTATCTCATTTCGGGATTTTGCCGAAAGATATCGCGACGCGGGCTCAAGGCCCGGCCGGCATCGGTGTCGAGCTCAAAATGATCGACGGCAAATTCGTTATATGGCGCGTCGAAGCTAATTCTACGGCTGAGGCCGCCGGTCTTAAGCCGGGCTTTGCAATCCGCAAAATCAACAATTCCACGGTTACCGAGTTGTTAAAACCGCTCGGGAATTCCTTTGCTGGCCGCGATGTCTCCGACCGCCTTCAAAAGGTTTACAAAGAACGCTCGCTGGACGCTTTTATATCCGGCCCGGCTGAATCAAAAGCTGTCGTCGAGATCGAGACGGCCGAGGGTCGTGGAAGGGTTTTCGAAATTGTCAGAAAGCCTTTCACCGGCGAGCTTTCGCAGCCGCTCGGCAACTTTCCCGGCCAACGGGTTCGCTTCGAAAGCCGCCGGCTCGAGGGCAACATCGGGTACATTCGTTTTAATATGTGGGTGATTCCGCAGATGGCAAAATTGCGTGCGGCTGTTCGCGAATTTGCCGGTGCTCGAGGGGTTATTTTCGACCTTCGCGGCAATCCCGGCGGCGTCGGCGCAATGGCCCCGGGAATCGCCGGGCTTTTGTATAAAGATCAAACGTCGCTCGGATCGATGAATTCGCGGTCGAACAAATTAGATTTCATTGTCTACCCCCAGGAAAATCCTTTTACCGGCACGATCGTCATCATCACCGATCACGGCACGGCATCGACCAGCGAGGTGTTTGCCGTCGGGATGCAGGAAACCGGACGAGCCATCGTAATCGGCGAAACGACCGCCGGCGCAGTTCTGCCTTCTGTATTCGAAAAACTACCGACCGGAGCAATGTTTCAATATGCCATTTCCGATTACCGCTCGCCGAAAAATATTTTGATCGAACGCCGCGGCGTCGTGCCCGACGTGAAAGTCGAGCTTTCGCGGGACCTACTTCTGCAAGGCCGCGATTCACAGCTTGAGGCGGCAATAAAGCAGATCGTAAAGTGATTGCCAACTATGTGCTTAATTTTATGCTGCAATGGTTGGCACAAGCCCGCAGCAAGAGTTTTAACTGATAACTAAGAGTAAAATAATGAAAACAAAACTTCTCGCGCCTCTCTCCCTTCTTATTTTCGTTTCAGCCACTTCGATCGCCCAGACGGCTTCTCAGGCTCGGCCAGCCGCGCCCGCAAAGCTTCCGAGCGTGCAGGAAGTTTTAGCAAAGTACACAAAGGCGATCGGCGGCCGCGAGGCGCATGAAAAAATAAAATCGTGGCACATGAACGGCGCCGTCGAGTTCGCCCCGATGGGCGTCAAGGGCACCTTCGAAAGCATTTCCGCAGCGCCTGATCGAAGCTTGATGAAGATGAACCTCACGGGCCTCGGCGAATTCATCGAAGGTTATGACGGCACAGTCGCGTGGGGCGTGAACGCGATTCAGGGAAGTCGCGTAAAATCCGGCGAAGAGCTTGCTCAACTGAAACTGAGCGGAAATTTTTACCGCGAGATCAATCTGGATAAGCTTTACTCAAGAATCACCGTCACAGGCATCGAGAAAATCAATGGGAAAGACGCCTACGTGCTTGTTTTCGAATCGGCGGGCTTGTCCAACACGACGATGTATTTCGACGCGGCAACCGGCGATCTTCTCCGCAGCGACGCGACGCTGGTATCGCCCGAGGGCCGTATGCTAACCAAAACCTTCTACGAAGATCTGAAAACGTTCGACGGCGTCCGCCTTCCCACCAGAATGCGGTCGGTTCTGCCGTCGCACGAGATCATAATGACCGTGACGTCCCTCAAGGCTAACGTACCTGTAGACGACGTTAAATTCGCTCGTCCGAAAAGCTAATGCTGCAATTTCAGCGGTTATAAAAGAAATTGTTGTGAAAACCTATCACTAAGTGGCTGATTTCATCCGTTCGGTGGCAGCATACATAGGTTAATGCGGTTTAGTTGGCCGCGGTGCACATTCTCCGCGGATCGTTCGTCACAGCGCGTGACTAGCAAACGGAGTATAATGGGAGGGGCTCGGGGTTTGCTGCCGGTCCTTTTCCCGCGGTGTCACCGCTTTTCAAGGAGAAAAATCGTCTTCGACCAGGCGATCGGTTCCGCGATTGGGAATTCGTGATTACCGACGATACGAAAATACTGTTCGGCCACGCGCTTGACCATTTGCGGCGGATGAATCTTGAACTTGTAAAGCAGTTCGAGCACCGAACCGACCACCGACGGCTTGACCGGGATGAAAACCAGCCGAGCTCTTTGTTTCATAACCCTCGCAATCTCTCGCAAGCCGTCATCCAGTGATACGTATTCGAGCACCCCGCACGTAAGAACCAAATCGAAAGTATCGTCGGCAAACGGCATCTGCACCACGTTACCCTGCGTCGGCGAAATCGACGAGGTATCGATGTTTTTCTCTTTCTCGAACTGGTCGCGGCCGATGCCAAGCGAATTATGCGACAAGTCTAAATCGATAAGTGTCCGCGGTCGAAAGCCTGCGTCGCAAAACCCCAGCGTAACGATTCCCGTGCCGCTGCCCGCGTCGAGCACGACCGATTCCGGCCCAATGTCGAGGTGGAGCGACCGCAAATATTTTTCGACCGACGAGCGGTAACCATTGATTTTGAGTGCGAGATTATGAACGTCGGCGATGCGGTCGTAGAACGACTGCGTTTTTGCGGGTTCGAGTTTTTCGACGGGCGTGGCCATTTTCGCGTTATTTTTCCGCCAGGATCTCGAGCATTATCTCGCGCATTTCCTCGATTCTCGAACGATTCGTGCCCGATTCGATGTAGCGTAACACGCCTTTACGATCGATCAATGCCGCGGTCGGCAACGACGTTGCACCGTAAGCATAGGCGGTCTCCTGATCTTTAGCGACGACAAAATCGTATGGCAGATTTTCCTTCTCCTTAAAACGCTTTAGAAACGCAATCTCGTTCGGATGATCGACCGAAAAGCCCTCGGCTTGACCGTAATATCTGGTCACACCCAGAATTACCAGGCCGGCACGCTTATAGTCCTGATGCCATTCGGTCAATTCGGGAAAAGCGTCGAAGCAGGGCCCGCACCACGTTGCCCAAAAATCCAGCAGCACGACCTTGCCTTTTAGATCGGCAAGCGTTTGCGGCGTGCCCGGAAACCATTGGTCGATGCCGACGAGCGCAGGCGCCGGCTCGCCGAGCAGCTCGTAATGTTTTTCGCGCTTCCTAAGTCGATTAATCGCCTCAAGCTGCTGGCTTTTTACCGGCATCAAGGTTTCGGCTTCTGCGAGAACTTGAGAATATGTCCGTAAAGCGAGCGGTTTACGACCCGAATTTATGCGGTATGTGATCAGCTTGTCGGCCGCGTAGTAATAGAAAACACCATTTCCGAGCGATGCAGCGGTATTCCGCATATCTACGAGAATGGCGTCCGCTTCGTCTACCTTTCCGGACGCACGCCGCGCCTCGAAAACGAGCATTCCCGCGTCAAGCGTCGCATCCAGCGGATTGACGCGCGTCGTGGGGTCGCGGACAAGCGTCTTCGCCGCATCATATCCTTTCGCCGCGTGCACGGCCGCTTTGTCGTAAATTTTGTCCGCGGTGTACGCCTTTGCAAGCTCCGAGTTCATCCGCCAGATTTCGCTTGGCTTTTGCGGGCCCCCCTTTTCATATTCGGCCAAACGCGCAAGTGCGGCATCAAATTTTCTCTGCTTTGCCGCGACAAAAACGAGAATTGCTCGAGCGTTTTGTGCCTTATCCGTTGAATTCTGGACCGTCATGAGAAATCGGCCGAGATTATCCGCCGTGCCTTCAAAATTTTCCGCGATCCAGTGAAGCATTCCGAGATAGTAAATCTCTTCAGCTGTCAGATTCTTGTCGGTCTCGATAATGCCCGCGTATTTCACCGCCAACTGCTTTCGCTCGCGTTCCGTTTGTAGCCGTAAACGCTCGCTGTATTGAATCTTTTTCTGTTCGAACTCGGCAAATTTTTTGGCATTGTATGTATTCACTTCGTCGAACATTTCTTTCACCGTCATCGGCAATGCCGCAACCTGTGCCGCTGTCGACACCGCCGTGCCCGGTGCGACGCGGCGAGCTTGAGCCGCAGCATCCGTGACAAGGAAAATCATTAATAAAACTACTCCAAATCGCATAACAATTACTCAGAGTATAAATCAAGCATTCACAAATACTAAGCGTTTGATGCAGTCCGTCCGCCAATGTCCACACCAAACTTGCCGGGCCGAAAACTGACGCACAACGACGACGTCTGCCCCATCCATGCGAAGAAACCGCATGCCCCCGCACAAATACGACTACGAAAGAACGCTCGATCCCGAATACGTCGACGGCTGATTTAAAACCTCA
>JBHENZ010000292.1:0-6164 GCA_046261815.1 Pyrinomonadaceae bacterium
TTCGTGAACTGCCGCTGATATTCGGCCCCGAGCGTTGGCGGAGCAAGCATTCCACAAAGCAACACCTTGATATTTTTCGATTTCGCCTTAGTGATGATCGTTTCGAGGTTGGCCTTCATTTTTGTGGGCGAGAGGCCGCGAAGCAGATCATTCGCGCCGAGTTCCAGGATCAATATCTCGACTCGAGCATCTTCAAGTACCCAATCGATCCGCTCGAGTCCGCCGAGGCTCGTATCGCCCGAAACTCCGGCGTTCACTACTTCGTAATTGAATCGATCGGCATTCAGCCGTTGCTGCAGCAGATACGGATACGATTCTTTCTCGGTCAAGCCGAAACCTGCCGTGAGGCTGTCGCCAAATGCGACGATCTTCGGCCGGACGGCCGTGGCCTCGGGCGTTACAAGCGGCTTGGCAACGCGCGAACCGCTAACAACGCGGTCGGTGTCCGAACAGCCGATGAGCAACGCAGCAAAGATCACGAAACTTGCAAATACTATTTTTTGAACAAATTGCGGCATAATCGAACCGAAAATATTACGTTATCGTACGAAAATTGGATGCACAATCGCGCGATCTTGTTTGTGCCTGTTTTCAAGCGTTACCATTGATCGAGAATTCGTTTTTCGAAATGATCGAAATTCACAACGTCACTAAAACCGTACAATCAGGAAACGAAGACCTGACGATTCTGGATAATGTATCGCTATCGATCGACGGCGGCCAGTTCGTCGCACTAACCGGCGCTTCGGGCAGCGGCAAATCGACTTTGCTCGGTTTGCTTGCCGGGCTCGACGCTCCATCGCAGGGCCGAATCTATATCGATGGCGACGAGATAACGTCGATGAGCGAGGACGGTCTAGCCGATATTCGCAGCAATAAAATCGGTTTTGTATTTCAGTCGTTTCACCTGATACCGAGCTTGACGGCATTCGAGAATATTTTGATACCTATGGAAATTCTCGATTTGCCGAACGCGCGAAGCCGAACAGACCAGTTGCTCAACGATGTCGATCTGGCAAACCGCGGCCACCACTACCCTGCCGAGCTTTCCGGCGGCGAGCAGCAGCGTGTCGCAATTGCCCGGGCATTTGCGAATAAACCCAAGATTTTACTCGCGGACGAGCCGACCGGAAATCTGGACTCGCGCAATGGCCAGCATATTTTCGATTTGATGACCGGGCTGCATAAAACCAGCGGCGTCACGCTCGTCCTGGTTACGCATGATCAGCAACTTGCAGGGCAGGCGCAGCGACAGGTCGTGCTTCGCGATGGTCGCGTAGTCGAAGATTTACTGAATTGCCGAGACGGGAACACGCAGAGAATACATCGGGCAATCTGAGTAATTATTTTCTGTCCATCGCGTCCCTGAATCTCGGCGGTACATATTCATGAAATTCGTTCTAAATTTAACGCGACGCGAGATCAGGTCATCCTGGCGGCGGCTTTTGTTTTTCTTTTTGTGCATTGCGCTTGGCGTCGGGTCGGTCGTTGCGCTCCGGTCATTAATTCAAAATCTTACGCGAGCCGTAGGCACGGACGCGCGTGCGCTGATGACCGCCGACGTCGAGATCGGCTCTACAGCCGATTTTACTCCGTCCGAAATCGAAAGGATCGAAACGGTGATCACAGCGTCCGGCATCGTCGATGGGCGAAACGAGACGATCACGACATCGTCGATGGCGCGTCCGTCCGACACGGGCAACGATAACGTGCGGATGATCGAGCTGAAAGGCGTCGAGCCGCCGTTTCCGCTGGTGGGCGACTTTTTCCTCGATCGCGCGCAGCCGTTCGATTTTTCGCTGCTTGCGGACGGCGGAGCGGTCGTCGCGCGAATACTGCTCGAAGATCTCAACGTAAAAGCTGGCGATAAAATTCAAATTGGCGAAAGCGAGTTCACGATCCGCGCGTCGTTCGACCAGGAGCCCGGCGGGACGAGTGGTTTTCGGCTTGGCCCGCGAGTGTTCGTCGAGAAAAAAGCGTTCGAGGACGCGGGAATCACGCGAACGGCGAGCCGCGTTCGCCGCCGAATTCTTTACAGAACGACGGATAATCCGACCGAGCTCGTCGGCCAGCTGCGCGAAGCCGTGAAAGGAACTACGCTTTCCGTCCAGTCTTATCGCGAGACGCAGGAGAATCTGAGCGAGCAATTTGCCAGGACGGAAAATTATCTGGCTCTCACGGGCTTGCTGATCCTAGTGCTCGGCGGCGTCGGCGTGTGGAATGTCGCACGGGCATTTGTCGAGCAGAAAAGAAAATCGGTCGCCGTTCTAAAGTGCCTCGGGGCCGGCGGTACGAGAATCATATTCGTCTATCTTTCACAGATTTTGATTCTCGGATTAATCGGAAGTTTTTTCGGCGTTGTGTTGGCACAGGGCGCGCTGTTGTTTGTTTGGTCAAGGTTTGCCAAAGATCTGCCCGAGAAAATGAGTTACGCGATAGGCGGCTCGACGGCCGCTCAGGGCGTGATTCTGGGCGTGCTGATATCGCTGCTGTTTTCGGCTTTGCCGCTGCTTCAGATACGGAATATCAAGCCGCGTTTGCTGCTTCGCGATGAGAACAATGCGAATATTCGGAAGCTGGATACGACGAAATGGCTTCTCGGGGGCGCGACGCTGGTCGGCTTGCTCGGTCTCGCCGTCTGGCAGGCAGGATCGGTTCGCGTAGGAGCGTTTTTTCTCGCCGGGCTTGCCGCGACTTCCGCTGTGCTTTACGTTGCCGCGATCGTTTTGACGCGGCTTCTGCGGACAGCCCGCGGAACGGGTTCGTTCGCCCTAGGGCAGGCGATCAACTCACTTTACCGTCCCGGCAATCAGACGAGAATCGTGTTGCTCGCCGTCGGTCTTGGGGCGTTTGTCGTGCTCACTGTTCAGTCCTTGCAGGGAAACCTCGTCCGCGAGTTCGATTTCACGCGCAATCAGCGGCTGCCGAGCTTATTCATGGTCGACGTGCAGAGAAGCCAGATCGAACCGCTCGCGGCGATGATTCGTGAGAAAGTAGGCGAAGAGCCGGAAACTACGCCGACGGTGAGAGCACGAATTTCGCACATCAACGGCAAGCCGATCGATCTTAACGATCGCGAGGTGCGCCAGCAGGGAGGCCAGATCGGCCGCGAGTTTGCGGTCACTTACCGGCCCGAGCTCGATGTAAACGAGACGGTCATCGACGGCGAATGGTGGCCGGCCGAGCCGTCGATCGATTTGGCCGAAGTATCAATTGAAGAAGAGATGGCAACGAGGATGGACGTGGCAACCGGCGATTCGATCACTTTCGAAATTTCCGGCCGGCAGCTGACCGCGCAAATCGCCAATGTTCGCAAACTTGACCTTCGCAATACACGAACCGCCTTTATTTTCGTTTTCCGGCCCGGTGCTCTCGAAAGGGCGCCGCAAACTTTTGCTGCGACGATTCTCAGTCGCATTTCGCCGACCGAGCGTCAGCGATTTCAGCGCGACGCACTCGCCGCCTTTCCGAATATTCAGATTTTCGACGTTGCTGATATCGTCGCCGCCGTGCAAAAGCTCGTTAACAATTTCGTGATCGCGGTTTCATTCGTCGGTGGATTTGTGATCTTGAGCGGAATTCTAATTCTTGTCGGCTCGATCGCTCTGACGAAATCGCAGCGTGTATATGAGAACGCGATACTGAAAACCTTAGGCGCACGACGTTCGACTCTCGCCTCGATCCTGATCGCCGAATACGGTCTGCTCGGGGTATTGTCTGGTTTTATCGGATCGACTTTTGCGGTGCTTCTTTCGTTTGCGGTCAGCCGTTTTCTGCTGGAAATCGAATGGGAGTTTGATGTGTGGGTTCCGCTGATCGGAATTTTGGCGACGACCGCTGTCGTAATGCTTGTGGGAACGGCGGCGAGTTTCGACGTACTGTTTAGAAAGCCGTTGGGTACGCTGCGATCACAGTAAGAAGCGCGTTTTACTTTTCCTTAAACGGATGGTGGGCGAGGACCGACCGCAGCCGGACCTGGCCGTATAAAGTATCTAGATACGCCCCGAAACGGTGCAAAAGCGGAATTAGGTCGTCCTTGCCTTCGGCGACGAAGACCTCTTCGCAAAAACGCTCGATCGTTTCCCTGTCTTTATAAAATACGTATTTTATCGATTGGGAAAGAAACTTTTCGAGCTCGGCTTTGGTGTCGGAAATCACGTCGACGCGCGGGTCACGCTCGGCTTTCTTTACCTTCTGAAGAGCTGCCCAAAGACTAGACCGAAGGGCGATCGAGTCCTCAAGCTTCGTTCGCAGATTTGGAAACAGCTCGATGGAGGTGATCGTCGGATCAACCAGCCGTGCAAAATCAGCGACAATCTGCTGAACGCTCTCGGTAAGCAGCGCGCTTGCGGTTTCAACGCGCGAATACACCGACAAGGCGGGCCGCACCGAAATGAGGTCGTCGAGCTCCTGCGAAAAGACTTTCTTCAATTCGAGATTGGCCGTATAAGATGCGGCATCGAGTAAACCAAAGATTTCGGCCTTCTCGTCCGGGAATCGGACGAGGCGGCCATCAAGATGCTCGATCAATTCGCGAGTTTTCTCGTAGACTGAGGAAAACGTCAGCAACGTCGGTTTTAAAGGCGCATCCCGCTGCAGCCGCCTGCTGATCGATTGGAGCGATCGCAGAACGACGGCAAATTGAGAAAGGATCACACGCAAATCGACCCTCAGGTCCGCCGGCAGTTTTTCCCACGTCGCCGGCTCGTTAAGTCGTGCCGGCAGCTGTGCCGCACTAAGGCGGTCCGAGAGATTTATCAATTCGACAAAAACCGGATGATCGGATAAAAAGCTGGAAACCGCCCGACTCCACACTATCCATTCGCTCGAAGAGATCTGACCTGACCGCACCTGGGCGTCGCAGAACAAAATCGCCTCCCGCAAGACGATTCCGAAATCGCCCACATCCGAGGCACTCGGCCAACCGGAAATTTCATTGTCCGGGCTGGAAAGACGCCGCTGCAAATTCAAGTTGAGACGAGCCGCTTCGACGAGTACCGACCGTACGAGCCGGCAATCGGAGGTGTAGGCACATTTAACCCCGCGCGCGCCGCCGTATATCTCATTTCCTATGGAGAGATAGCTGCGAATGCCCGAAAGGCATATGCCGAGCTCGATCGTCGTTTCCGCCAGCGATTCTGAAAAAGGAGATTGCGAGCCCGGTTGCGTGCCGACTGCGCCGCGAACTTGTTCCGTGGATAATTTTTCAGCTATAAGTTCCAACGAGAATCCTCTTGACGGGTTAGATTTTTTAGGCAGGCTGAGGGCCGAGCGTGGCCAACTATGTTATACAATAATTTCACCTTACTCGGCAACGGAAAAATCGTGAGAAATTCGGTTAATGCCTTGTTGATTGCCACGGGCAATGCTGGGAAGCTGCGTGAGATCGAACAACTCTTTCCGCCGCCGACACCGATCAGCCTGCATTCTGTCGCCGAGATGCGCGGGCTTAAGCCAATTGACGAAACGGGAGCTACCTTCGCCGAGAACGCTCGACTTAAGGCCGGCGGCTATGCCTTGCAGACGAAAATGTGGTCGCTGGCAGATGATTCGGGCCTCGAGGTGGCCGCACTAAATGGCGAGCCCGGCGTGCGTTCAGCGCGTTTCGCGGGCGGACACACGCCCTATGATGAAAAAATCCGGCGATTGCTGGAAATGATGCGAGACGCAGGCTCAGACGATCGATCCGCCCGCTTCGTTTGCGCGATGGCCGTCAGCGATCCGGCTGGAAATATAAGGTTCACATCCGAAGGCGAGTGCCACGGACGAATCGCCTTTGAACCTCGAGGGAAAAATGGTTTCGGATACGATCCGATTTTTATTCCGGACGATTTTGAGAGCACATTTGCCGAGCTTTCGGACGATATAAAGCAGCAAATTAGCCATCGCGGACGCGCCGCGGAGCAAATTATTCGATATATACTAGATTTTATGGGCGTTTCGCTTGACCAATCAATTATTCGCCTGTAAAATTCGACACTCGGAAGCGGTTTCTATAAAGAAAAAATCGACGGGGCGTAGCACAGCCTGGTAGTGCGCACGGTTTGGGACCGTGAGGCCGCAAGTTCGAATCTTGCCGCCCCGACCATCCGTCGGCTCAAGCTGAAATCATTTTCCCTTCTGCTGCTGTTTCTTGCAGGCAATCTGTTCACACGAATTTCTAA
>JBHENZ010000293.1:0-5907 GCA_046261815.1 Pyrinomonadaceae bacterium
GCCCCGGTGAGGAGGCTCAGACCGCGATCTTTTCTTCCAGCGGTCGATCCAGCAATAACCCAACAGACCCGGTGAATCACCTCGGGTCCGGGGGCCATTCCGCCACGAAAATTTTTCCCGAGTTCGATTTCAACCAAAGGCTTCGCCGTCATTGGAACTTCAATCGTGCTTTTAGCGGTGATTTAGGATCGGTTTACTACTTCCGTGCAGATCGAGGGTCTGTGAAGTTGATCGATTCAATAGCAGTGCTGCCTTTCCAAAACGTCGGGGGCAACACCGATACCGAGTATCTTTCAGACGGTATAGCCGAAGCGCTCATCAACAATTTGACGGAATTTCGTCAGATAAAGGTCACAGCGCGAAGCACGGCCTTTCGTTACAAAAGTAAGGAAATTGATCCCCAGGCCGTTGGTAACGATCTAAATGTGCGGGCCGTCTTGACCGGCAGGGTAAGGCAGGTTGGCGATAGGCTGAATGTACAAGTCGATCTGATCGATACTTCAAACGGTGCTCAGATTTGGGGAAAGGAGTACGAACGGGGCCTGTCTGACGTCATCGCGGTAAAACAGTCGAATCGCTCGCGAAGTTATGGAGCGGCTGAAACTACGGCTGACGGGTGAGCAGGAAAAGCGGTTGACACAACGCGAAGCTTACCAGCTATATTTGAAGGGCCGTTATCTCTGGGGAATACGGGCGATGCTGGACCAGTGAATTAAGCTTCGCGATAAGGAATATGTTTCAGCAGTCAGTATTGCACTTGTGTGCGTCGGGCTTGTGAAACAGAGGAAGCGATCAAATGGCTCCAGAATGGCTATGAAGAGCGTTCCTTTTAAATGCAGTTCTTAACCTGGATCCGCGGTGGGATAGGCTGCGCGGCGACCCGCGATTCGCCGAACTGACCAGACGCGTCGGTCTCCCACAATAGGATTAAGCGTAAACTTCGCTTAGGATCAACACCGTTTTATTATTCGAACCTAATGGCAGCACTTGATATCCGCCAAGCCTCTCTCGACGACGCGCACGTGCTCACCGATCTCGCGTATAAAACCTTCTGGGACGCCTTCGCCCATCATCCCGAGAATTCCGCTCAGGACACAGCCGACTACATGCGACAGGCCTTCAGCGTCGAGCAAACAACCAGCGAGTTAAATGACTCGAAAAATCTCTTTCTCATCGCCGAGATTGAAGGCGAACCGGCCGGCTACGCTAAATTATCTTTCGATCGCATCGAGCCCGGCATCACCGCCGAAAAACCGGTCGAGCTCGCACGACTTTATTCGCATCAGTGTTATTTGGGCGAGGGTGTAGGCCAGGCGCTCATGGACGAATGTTTCCTACGAGCCTACGACGCCGCCTGCGACGTGATGTGGCTCGGCGTGTGGGAGTTCAACCCGCGGGCCCGGCGTTTTTACGAAAAAAACGGCTTCCGCCATGTCGGCCAACACACCTTTCAACTCGGCGCCGACGCACAGATCGATCTACTGATGCAAAAAGAGATTTAGCCCGCGAACACGCGAAAAAGAGTAATTAACTTGAACGTCAGATTGTTTGTTTCGCCAGCCGCGATTTGTATTTATTCTTATTCGCGCTCTTTCGGGTGATTCGCAGGCATATATTCTTGCCTTTTTCCCATAAATAAATTACTGTTTCACACATGCGATGCGTTCGCAATCCGCCCAACCCGTTCGAGAAATATTCCGCTGAATATATCGGTGAGCCGCCGCTGATCAAGCTTGAGATTTTCGAAGAAACAAATACCAAAAAGGTCATCACCAAGGCATTCGCCTCCGATTGGGAAGGCGGCTGGCGATACACGGTAAATTGCTATCGCGGCTGCATTCATGGCTGCACGTATTGTTTCGCGCGTCGCTATCATGAATTTCTTGGTTACGGCGCCGGTACTGATTTTGAAACGAAGATCGTCGTCAAGCCGAACGCACCGCGCGTTCTTCGCGAAGAGCTAAAAAAGACGCGCGACAGAATTCCGCATCTCGATTTTTCTTTCGCGACGGATCCTTATCTGCCGCTTGAGGCGAGTTACGAATTGACCCGGCAATGCCTCGAAGTCTGTGCCGAATTCGGCGTACCGGTCGGCGTGATCACGAAAAGCCCGCTCATCACGCGTGACATTGACGTGCTCAAGAAACTGAAAGTCACCGTTTTCTTTTCGCTGCCGTTTCTTACAAAAGAAAAATCGAATCCGTTCGAGCCCTACACACCGGTTCCCGAGGCGCGTTTCCGCGGGATAAAAACAGTTGCAGACGCCGGCATTCCCGTCGGCATCGGCGTCGCTCCGGTCATTCCGGGTTACAACGAATCGGATATTCCCGGTCTACTCGAAAAGGCGAAAGATGCAGGAGCGACACGCGCTTTTATGTCAATGCTGCATCTCGACTCGGATTCTATCGAGGCGTATTTCGTCCAAAAACTTCACGAACGACTCTCACCGACGGCCGCCGCGAAGATTATCAGCACGATGAAGCGCGAACGCGGCGGAAAGCTGCAGCACAACACCTATGCGGAACGCGGCACCGGTAAAACCGAACAATGGGAAGTCACAAAAAAACTATTCGAACTTCACACCCGCCGGCTGGGCTTCAACGAGCACGAATTACCGACTGAAAAACCTTCGATTGTCGCTCCCGCTCAGCAGAGTCTTTTTTGAATCTTTACCGTCGAGACGCCGATGAAAAGAATAACCAAAAACGAATACCGATAATTCCACCATAGAGTAATTACCGCTCTATCTGCGCTGATCCGTGTTCATCTGTGGCTAATTCTTATCTTCTGCATCTCGGTGATTCAAATCACCGAAGAAATCCGCTACTCTTAGTTCTATGCAATCCCGTATCGACCTCTTCCGCCAGATGCTCGACACCGATCCCGAAAACACGATGGTTATGTTCGGCCTTGCCAAGGAATTCGAGAAGGAAGGCCTTTACGAAGAAGTGATAAGCACACTCGAAACGTACCTTGCCAGATCCGACGACGAAGGCAACGCCTACGGCACCCTCGCCAAAGCCTACGCCCGCACCGGCAACCGCGAAAAAGCCATCGACACCTACGAAAAGGGCATCGACGTCTCATTGGCCCACGGCCACCCCTCGATGGCGAACGAATACAAAATGACGCTGGATTTGGATTTTTCGGATTGATAGAGAGGGAAACCGATTCGATTTTAAACCTCGTAGGAACGACATGATTGTAGGCCCGAGATCGCAAGCATCAAAATCAATAGTGAACGCATATAGATCCGATTTTCCGCCAAACGAAATCGGGTGTAAAGTGTCGTTGGAAGGGCAACGAGGCCGGGGGGGGTATGAGAATCGGCAGCCGATTCGAAGAACTAACCTTAAAAACGTTTCGCAATATCGACATTTAATTGCCAAACTATGAAATTCAAATTCGCACTGTTCCTCTTATTCGCGAGCGTTTCCCTTACTTTCGCCCAACGCCAACACGGAGTCCGCCCGACATCCACCGGCGGCCCGCTTCGTTTCGAGCAGGCCGCGTTCGACGTCGCGTCGTACGAAGTGAATTTGAACGTCACGCCGAGGACAAAATCGATCTCCGGGCTGACGACTATGATCGCGAGAACGGTGATCCCGACAAACGTCATCGTCCTCGATCTCGACACGCCGTATAACATCGAAAACATTAGCGACGGCGCGACCCCTCTCAAATACGAGAGGAAAAACGGTGAGATTTGGATTTGGTTTCCCGCAACCAAACAAACCGGCGACACGATCAAGACTGTCATCCGCTATGCGGGTAACCCCCGCGTCGCGCCGCGACCGCCCTGGATCGGCGGTTTTATGTGGGAAAAAACGCCAAGCGGAGCCGACTGGGTTTCGGTCGCGATGCAGAACGATGGTGCCGACCTGCTGTTTCCGGTTAAAGATCATCCGTCCGACAAGGCCGATATCGTGACAATGAACGTCTCGGTGCCCGACCCGCTCGTCGCCGCCGGTCCGGGAAAATTTGTCGGTGTCAAAAAACCTTCGAATGGCTACTCGACCTATTCGTGGCGGATGACCAACCCGATCCCGAATTACGAAATTCTCTTCAACGCCGCGCCGTATCGCGTGATCAAAGATAGCGTCAAGAGCATCACTGGCGAGACGATCCCGATCGAGTTTTTCATCCTGCCCGAAAGCTATGACAAGGGCGCGCGGCTGATCGAGGAAACGAAAAAATACAACCGGTTTTACGAGAAATATCTGGGCCCGTTCCCCTGGCGTTCGCAAAAGCTCGGCATCGTCGAGACGCCGCACCTCGGCATGGAACACGCGACCTTGATCGCCTACGGCAACAAGTTTCAGTACAACGAACACGGATTCGACTGGCTGATGCTGCACGAATACGGCCACGAATGGTGGGCGAACCTTGTCACCGCCAGCGACTGGCGCGATTTCTGGATCCACGAGGGCTTTCAGTCGTTCATGGACACGCTTTATCTCGAGCACCTCGGCAAAAAAGACGCCTACTTCACCTCGATGAAAACCCGTGCGAAAAACACGCTAAATTTGCAGCCCGTCGCCCCACGCGAAGCGTTGCCCGCCCACCAGGTTTACTTGCTCGCCCCCGACTTCATAAAATCCAACGGCGACATCTACGGCAAAGGCGCCGTCCTACTCCACACCCTTCGCTACCTGATCGGAGACGACGCATTTTTTAGAGCATTACGCCGCATGGCCTACCCGACCGAACAAATGGAGCGCCTCACCGACGGCCGCCAAACCCGATTGGTAAACACCGACGATTTCCTCCACATCGCGGAACGCGAATCAATGATGGACCTCGATTGGTTTTTCGAACTTTATTTGCGACAGCCAAAGCTGCCAAAGTTAGTTTTCAACATTGTGGAAGTCGGAAGCGGCCCTAACCAGGTAAAGTCTCTTGCTCTCAAATGGGAAACCCCGAACAACATGCCGTTTCCGATGCCGATCAACGTAGAAATCAACGGCAAAACCCAGCGCGTGGAAATGCGCGACGGTAAAGCCTCATTTCGTTTCGCCGGCACCGCGCCGGTGGTCGATCCGAAAGGGTGGGTTTTGAAGACACAGTGAGCACAAGTACGTAGAAACATACTCGTCCACATCCCTTCATCATTTCCCGCTCTCCTTTTCCAGCAGCGCCTTTTTGCGTTCGACGCCCCAGCGGTACCCGCTCAATTTCCCGTCCGACGCGATCACGCGATGGCATGGATTGACTAAAGCGACCGGATTGGTCGCGCAGGCGCGGGCGACGGCGCGCATGGCACGTGGGTTGCCGACCGCTTCGGCGACCTGGCCGTACGATCTGGTTTCGCCGTAGGGAATTTTTCTGAGTTCGGACCAGACGCGCATTTGAAAGGCGCTCGCCCGCAAATCGAGCGGCAAGGTAAGGTTCGTCGTCTCGCCTTCGAGGCTTCTCAAAATAACATCCACCGCCGTTCGCAATGTCGAATCGTTCGCCGCGATCTCGGCGGCAAAAAATTCAACACGGAGTTCCGAGGCAAGCTGTTCCGCCGAATCGCCGAAGCTCACGGCGCAGATGCCTTTTTCGGTCGCGGCGATCATTAATTTCCCGAGCGGCGAATCCGTCACCGTGTAGTTTATCTTCATCCCCTTACCGCCCTTTTTGTAAACCGCCGGCGTCATACCCAGTCTCTCGCCGGCCTTTTCGTAAAGAGCGCGGCTCGACCCGAATCCGCTTTCGTACAACGATGTGGTCACATCCGTTTCGCGTACATTTTCTTTAAAGTTCTCAATTCGCATCATGTCCATCATCTCCTTTGGCCCGATTCCCACGATGGCCTTGAATGTCTTTTGCAAATGTCCCGGGCTGATTCCGATTCGTTCGCTTAACTCATCTGTCGTCGCGGTCTGATCATCCTTCGATTGCATCAACCGCATGGCCCTCGCC
>JBHENZ010000294.1:0-8988 GCA_046261815.1 Pyrinomonadaceae bacterium
GGTGATTTCAGCGAAGGTGGCCGACAGCGAGGCCGGTAAAGGGCCGTTCCCAGTCTGTGCGACGGCCGACGTCAGCATCGCCGACATAAGAAGTGCAGTTGAAAAAAAACCTTTATGCAGCTTTTGCATTTACGATCTCTCCTTAAAGAAAGCGTCCGTACGAGCAACTTTCGCGATTGCCAATTATTATACTTGAATTCCTAAATATTAGTTGCAATTTCAGCCGAGTGGGCTGGCCGATATCAGCCCGGCGACAGCAGAACTTTCAAGACGCCCTTTTCGCCGGCGCGCCGGATTGCCGCGATACCACTTTCAAGCTTGAACTCATCGCTGATCAACTCCGAAACGTTAATCGTGCCATTTGCAAGCATATCGATCGCCGGCTGGAAACGTCCGCACCGGGAACCGACGATGGTGATTTCATCAACGACCATACGCCATGCATCCAAAGTCGGGTATCCGGAGAATGTCGATTTGAGAACGATCTTGCCGCGCGGTCGCACAAGATCGAGCGCCGCGGCGAAGCCCGTTCCGGAACCGCTTGCTTCGACGACGATGTCGAAAGTCGCACGGAGTCTTGCGGCGCTCGAAGCGTCCGATGTTTCGATTCCGCGGTTTTCCGCTAGTTTCAATTTTTCGCGGTGCTTTCCGATCAAAACGACACCTTTTGATTTAAGACTAAGCGTAAAAGCGCACAACAGGCCGAGTTTGCCATCGCCGATCACTGCGACATCAGTCACCGATGAAATCTCGACCTGCTCGGTAATGCCCAGTGCCGCCGCAAGCGGCTCGACGAACACGGCCGAATCATCGGGGACTGAGTCGGGCACATCGAACAAAATTGCGGCAGGCAACGACAGAAACTCAGCGTGGGCCCCATCGCGATTTTTTATTCCAAGAACCGTACGTTGTGCACAGTGTCGCGGATCTCCCGCCCGGCACAAATCACAAGCGCCACAGCCGGCGTTGATCTCACCCACCACACGTCTTCCAATAATTTCCGGCCGGCCGGGTGCAGCCTCGACCACGCCGACGAATTCGTGCCCGATCGTTCCGGAAAAATTGGCGTATCCATTTATTATCTGGAGATCGGTGCCGCATATACCGGATTTGACGACGCGGATAAGCGCCTCGCTCGGCACTTCAGGAATCGGTACTTCTTTTAGCACCAGTCGGTTGTTTTCAACTCGGAGTGCCTTCATTCATTATAAACTCTCAAATCCTTTTCAGCCGTGATCAGCCAGCGGTCGCCCGATTTCATGAGCTTTAACTGGCTGCGGACCTTGCCCTCGGAAACGGACTCGCCCTCGAAAACCCAGGCCTTGTCGAACTCCGCCACCGCCGTTTTGCCCGTTTCATCGATGTCGATCTTCATCTGCGAAACATCCATCCGAATCGAATCGTAACGGCTGAAAGCACGCTCCTTGTCTTGCCGGACGGCTTCCCGCGAGGCTCGGCCGTTTTGATAATAGTCAACGCGGTCGGCGTAACGGTCGGCGAGGTCGTCAAGTTTGAGCGTTTCCGTATCGGCAACCCAATCGGAAATGGTTGACGAAATCTCGCGAGCAACTTCATCCTTATTAATCGCGGGACGCGGGTTGACGTTCGCGTTCGTCGGTGTTGGGGATGGTGTTGTGGTCGACGAGAATCGTGGAGTCGGCGAAGAAGCTGGTGTTCGATTTTCAGCCGTTAGCGAGTTCGCCCGATTGCGGTAGTAGAACCAAACCCCCAACGCGCCGATGGAAACGAGCAGCACGGTCCCGATTATTGTCGCGATGACAATTGAAACGAAACGCGAACCGCGTCTGGCAGTCGTCGGGTACGCGAGTTGGTTGGCGACGGGCTCCGATACGCGGTTAGGCATCCTTTCGACGACGATTGTTTCTTCATCATCGATTGCAGGTACACTCGCACCAAGCGAGGTGCCGTCCTGCAGGCAAAACATCAGCGTGTCGTCGGTGTATCGCGTGCCGCATGCTGGGCATTGCTTCATCGGCGTTTCCCCTAGCGAAGGTTTTCAGCGTTCAGAATAAACGCCTCACCGATAATAGTAAATGCGAGGTGGATCTCAACGACGATCCGAAATTTACATTTCACCTGGTGAAAACTATAATTTTCGAATTACATATGACAGCGTATAAAAAAATAGAACTGAAAATCACTTTCCTCGTCTGCGTTCTGGGCGTCGGGGCGATTTTGATCGGGGCGTGCGGCGGCGACGGAAGCAATTCGACTACCTCCGCGACCGGCACGCCGACCGAAACTTATAAATCGCTCTACGATGCCGTTAAGGCAAAGGACACCGATGCGATAAAAAGCCTTATGTCCACGAAAAGCCTGGAATTGGCCCAAATGGCATCCGGCCGGCAAGGCAAATCGATCGAAGGCGTTCTCGAAAATGGCTTTACCGCAACGACTTTCGCGCCCTCGCTCCCTGAAATTCGCGACGAGCGCGTTAAAGGCGAATTCGGGGCCATCGAGGTGTACAATTCGAAAGACGGCGTATGGGAAGATTTGCCTTTTGTGGTGCAAGACGGTAAATGGAAATTCGCTGTGGGCGATTTATTTGCCGGCAGCTTCAAATCGCCCGGCAAGGGCCTGGATGTCCGCCAGAAGGAAGCGGCGAACGCGGCTAACCCGATCAAGGTCGAGACGATCAACACAAATGTTCCTGTAAGACCCGGAAAGGCCGGAGTAAACCGACCGCCCGATCCGCCGGCGACGAACAGGCCATGATAGACGCTCGATTCTTAAGGGCGATAATCGACCTTTACGCACAAGACACGGCTGCGAAATCCCCCTGTTTGCCTTACGAGAAGCTTGCGACGAGTGGCTAAGTGGACTTCTTACGCGAAGCTCGGGTCAAAAAACGTCGATTGACGCGGTCTGGTTTGCTCGACGTTCACCACCGGACGTCGAGGCCTTCGAAGTTGATACTAATTTCCGATACGCTTTTCGCCGTAGTTGAGGGGCTCGAAGATTCCGCAAACAGCGTGGGACGAAAGCAAAGGCTGAATCCGGTCGAAAATTCGCTTTTCTCGAACGGCTGCGGCGTCGAGTTAAAAATTTTGGGCGGCACCTCGTCGCGGGCATAACTTAACTTCTTCTTCTTCTCTGTCACCTTCTCCAGCAACGATACTGCTTGACAAGAGTATGCTTCAACTGCAAACTTGAAATGGCGGAAATGATGATCAAAGATCTCGGTCCTGCGGTCGTCAGTGTCTGGGAAGGCCTGCGACCGATGACCAAAAAGATGCTGGTCGGTGTTTTGGAATCGAGCAGCGCACACTCTACCGGCAGTTCAAAGCAAACCTTTTTTTACGACGCTCATACCGATCTCGAGCTGCGCCGATTGTTGTCTGCCTTGGACGAACAGTCGAAAAAACCGGGCGGCACCGTGGATCGCGAAAGGCTGGACGAAGTAAATCGGCTTGCCGAGATCTGCGTGCGCGTGCTGGAGGCGCAAAGCCTGTCGGCAGAAGGTTTTATTCAACTGGCCGAGCGAGCGATCAAAAAACACGATTATAAACACCTCGACAAGCTCGCGGATCGTTTGTTCGAGCGTTTTGCCCCGGTTGAAATCGCCGAAATCGTTCGCCAAACGGAACTCGCCCAAATTCGGGCACTTGCGTACGAAACCCTCGCCGTATTGCCAGTGCCGGCAATCGCGCCGCTACTCGACGACCCTCTATATTCGGAAATCGCCGCCAACGCCCTTGAACAAAAGGCTTACGAATTCGAATCCGACGAAGCCCGCGATTTGCTCGAACAATATGATTTTGGCAGGGATGGGCGAGACGAGCTTTAATTCGCGCGATACGAGAACTAAGGAACTTTCAGTCTGCGAAGCAGACGTCACATTCTTAGCTACATATGGAGCGAAGCGAAATGTGTAGGCAGAATATTGATAACGAATGAGCGTGTGACACACGTGTCACAACCACGGGGAAATTGCACGCGTGTTTCACCCGCATGATTAAGTTTGGTGCGTGCTTCGCACGCTTGGGGATGTACTTCAATCCTGTCAGAAAGTCGACGCTTTCGGAATGAATTCCTCCCCCGGCATAATTCTTGCAATTCTAATGTGACAACCTGACTTCCGCCTGCTTGTCTTTCAACCGCATCGGGTACATCGGGAACTTGGCCGTAAGCGCGGACACGTCTTTTTGCACTCGCGACTTGGTTTCTTCTGACTCAGGCTCGCGAATCACGGCGGCGATCATTCGGCCAATTTCCTTCATCTCCGCTTCTTTCATTCCCCGCGTCGTTAACGCAGGCGTCCCGATTCTGATTCCTGATGCCACAAATGGTTTCTGCGTGTCGAACGGAATCGTGTTTTTGTTGACCGTGATGTGAACCTCTTCCAATGCCTTTTCGGCGACTTTTCCGGTGATGCCCTTGCCGCCCATAAAAACATCGACGAGGATTAGATGAGTGTCCGTTCCGCCAGACACGAGTCGCAGCCCTTCGTCGGCGAGTGTCGAGGCGAGGGATTCGGCATTGTCGATAATTTGCTGCTGATACGCTTTGAAATCGTTACGCAATGCTTCGCGGAACGAAACCGCCTTGGCGGCGATGATATGAACAAGCGGGCCGCCCTGAACGCCGGGAAAGACGCCCCGGTCGATATCTTTTGCAAATTCTTCGCGGCAAAGAATAAGACCTCCCCGCGGGCCGCGAAGCGTTTTGTGGGTAGTCGTTGTGACGAATTCGCAATGCGAAATGGGCGTGGGATGCAGACCGGTCGCCACGAGGCCGGCGATGTGTGCAATATCAGCCATTACCTTCGAACCGACGCTCTGGGCGATCTCGCTGATGCGTTTGAAATCGATCATCCGCGGGTACGCTGAGGCTCCGCAGATCAATAACTTCGGTTTGTGCTCTTCGGCGAGCTTTTGCAGTTCGTCATAATCGATCTGTTCGGTGTTTTTATTTACGCCGTAATCGGCGACCTTGTAATTGATCCCTGAAAAATTGAGCGGATGCCCGTGAGTCAAATGCCCGCCATGCGACAGATTCATTCCTAATATCTGATCGCCATGCTCGAGCGCCGTCATCAGCACCGCCATATTCGCCTGTGCGCCCGAATGCGGCTGCACATTCGCATGCTCGGCCCCAAAAATCTCCTTCGCCCGGTCAATCGCCGCCTGCTCGACAACATCCGCAAACTCGCATCCGCCGTAATACCGCTTGCCCGGATAACCCTCGGCATACTTGTTCGTGAAGACTGTGCCCATCGCCTGAAGCACGGCCTCGGATACGAAATTCTCCGAGGCGATAAGCTCCAGGCCATTGGTTTGACGGCCAACCTCGTCGTCAATGGCGTTGCTGATCAAGGGGTCGGCTTCTGCGATGTTTGCTTCAAAAAAATCGTTCATTGGATTCAAGTTTCTATTCGGGCCAAAGTTTTGGATCGTTATTGAGATAAGCCTCAAAAATCTCTTCAAACGAGTCCGCAACCTGCACAATATAGTCCGAGACGTAATGACAAAATCTTGAAACGAAAAGGCGTTTCGCTCTGTTTGAACGCGTATGAATGGCTGAAGATTAATTCCTATCCTTTACCCACTCGCTCTTCCTGTTTTCTTCGATCATCTGGTCGATCGGCCAGAAGGCAAACAGTTCGTCGTCCATTACCTCCTTGAAGCCATTCAAGGTTGAGAATACGGCAACAATCTCTCCCGTAGCTTTAATGCCAAGAGTATTCAGTCGATCATCCAGTTCTGAGCGATCGAGCGGTTTCTCGATAGAAAGATCCTGGTCCTTCCAATGTTTCCTTACTCGCTCAAGCATCTCCGAAAGCATGCTTTGGCTTAGTTGTTCTCAGGCAATGCAAATCCGTACAACTCGTGAAAAACGAATCGGCGCTTATCCTCGGTTGAAAGCTTGTCCGGCGCTCGGCTCTCTGCAAAGGCTTTCGCTACGGTATATAGATCGCCAACCCGGCGGAGCCTTTCTTCAACAGGTAACGACATCCACATTCTCTGTTGGATGGCTCTTATTTCGCTGTTTGTGTCCTCCACTGACAAAAAGCCCCCCAGACCTCTTCAAGTTCCATTCTCTCGATACTATCAGATAAAAACTCGTCGTCGATGCCTGTTTCCAAGAGGCAACCTACATCTTCAAACTGCCGGGACGAATGCGAGCCGACTGCCCATTTCAGTTTCGACAGTATTAAATCTTCTTTTGCGATGACCCAAAACTTCACGCCGGCTATCTCCGCGCTTTGACGCCGCGCAAATTTCTCAGCCTCAAAGCGGTCGTCCTTTTTTATTATGCAATCGACCTTGACCAACGTCGAGTTGTTTATGATGTTGAACATTGATCGCTGCTCGCCGGCCCGTACAATCGATGCGGCGTTGACATAGTAATCCACCATAAACCTCTTCTCGAACTTTTCAGCTTCGGTCGAATTTATTTCAAGCACAACATCTATATCGAAGGTGGTTCGGGCGGGAATGTAGACGCCCATGGCGAATGAGCCTGTTACCATATAGTTGATACCGAGATCGTTAAGGCGTTCAGCGACGTCTCTCATGGTCGAGAGCATTTCGTTTTGTTCTATCATTTCGGCTTACGCGAACAAAGTCTGAAATTGCTCCTCCCCCAGCACGGCGACGCCTAAGCTCTCCGCCTTCGCAAGCTTAGAGCCGGCATCGCTTCCCGCAACCACGTAATCCGTTTTCTTGCTCACCGATGACGAGACGCGGCCGCCGCGGTCTTCGATTAGTTTGGCCGCCTCGTCGCGGGTATAGTTTTCGAGTTTGCCGGTGAGGACAAAGGTTTTGCCGGCGAAGCGTTCGTCGATCTGATCAGTAGAGGCGCCGGTGGTTTCCATCTTCACGCCTGCGGATTTGAGGCGATTTATCAGGTCGATGTGAAGCGGGTTTCGGAACCATTCGTAAACGCTGACCGCGACGGTGAGGCCGATCTCGTGGATCGCATCAAGCTCTTTGACAGACGCGGCGGCGATTCCGTCGATGCTGCGATAATGATTGGCGAGTATTTTGGCGTAGCGTTCGCCAACGTGGCGAATGTCAATGCCGTAAAGAAGACGCTGGAGGCCTCGCGTTTTGCTCGCTTCGATTTGGTCGACAAGTTTCTTTGCCGATTTTTCCGCTTTGCGTTCGAGTACGGCGATTTGATCGGTCTTCAGTTCATAAATGTCAGCGACGTTTTTTACAATGCCCTTATCCACGAGCGTTTCGACGAGCACCCAGCCGAGACCTTCAATATCCATCGCTTTCCGCGACGCAAAGTATAGTATTCGCGCGTGGATCTTTGCGGGGCAGTCCGGATTAGCGCATCGGCGAACGGCTTCGCCATCGGGCCGCAACGCGGGAAATTTGCAAACCGGGCATTTCGTCGGGAATTTGTAGGGACGTTCGCTGCCGTCGCGTTTTGATTCGACAACGTGCAAAACCTGGGGAATAATTTCGCCGCTTTTCTCGATCAATACGGTGTCGCCGAGTTTGATGTCGAGGCGTTTTATTTCATCTTCGTTGTGAAGGGACGCTCGGGCGACGGTCGTTCCGGCTAAATGAGTCGGTTCTAGGTATGCGACGGGCGTCAGAGCTCCGGTGCGGCCAACCTGAACCCGAATGTCGACGAGCTTCGTCGTCGCCTGTCGTGCCGGATATTTGTACGCGATCGCCCATCGCGGTGCTTTCGTCGTTGCTCCAAATTCCTGCTGCAGCTGGGTCGAATTCACCTTAACGACGACGCCGTCGATTTCGTAGTCGAGATCGTCACGTACCGGCTCCATTTCGGCGATGAACGTGGAAAGTTCTTCGAAACTCTTACACAGACGCCGGTACGGATTTACGTTGATTCCATTCTGCTCAAGCCATTCGAAATTTTCCCAGTGCGTCGCAAATTTTTTTTGGTTTCCGCTTAGAACGTCGTAAGGAAACATATCCAAACGCCGCGAGCCGACAATGGCCGAATCGAGCATTCGAAGCGTGCCGGAGGCGCAGTTTCGTGGATTTGCGAACGTCTTTTCGCCTTGCATTTCGAGCTGGGCATTAATTTTTTTGAACTGGGGGCGCGACAAAAAAACTTCGGCGCGAACTTCCGAGTGACCGTTTCCGTCGGATTTCAGTCGCAACGGCACAGCCCGAATCGTCTTGACGTTTTGCGTCACCTCGTCCCCGCGAAATCCATCGCCGCGCGTCGCCGCCGCCGAGAGAACGCCGTTCTCGTAATGAATTGCGACGCTGAGCCCATCGATCTTCAACTCGGCGACATAATCGACCGAGCGCCCGTCGGCCAGCCGCTCACAGCGTTCGACGAACGCCTTCAGATCGTCAAGATCGTACGAATTCTCAAGCGACATCAGCGGCACCGCGTGTGTAAACGGCTTCAGGCTCTCGGCCTTTCCTCCGATACGTTGGGTTGGGCTGTCGGGCGGGACAAGGTCGGGATTTTCTTCTTCTAGTTTCTTGAGGCGTTCCAGAAGGACGTCGAATTCGTAGTCTGAGATCTCCGGCGTGGCTTTCTGATAATAGAGTTCGTTTTGCCGTTCGATCTGGGCGCGGAGGTTTTCGATTTCTGCAGCCGTGTCCGATTTCGCTGAGGTTTTTTCAGACATTTTCATCTAATCCGAGCAATACTGCATTGCATCAAATTTGTTGAGATCGGGTTTTCCAAAAAGAACTTATTCAGAGGCGCGGTGATTTCCTCTCGCCATAGCAAATTTGCTATCCGTCGGATCGCAGTAATCACAAGTTTCTTTCGCCTCTCGCGTGTTTCGCGGAAATCGACAACTCTCTATATGGTTTCGCTGATAGTTCGATCTCCATCTTCAGATGTTTAGGAAAAATGCTCATCCAATAAATTCCGCAATCAAACGATGAAAATGATGGGTGCCCTGTTCGCGTGTCGGCGAATACCGGCCGCGGTCGTAAAAACGCGAACGAATTCCTTTTTGCACGCTTTGGACTATGGCTTCGTCCTCGTGCTCGACTCGATCCAGATCCCCACCTGCAC
>JBHENZ010000295.1:0-4371 GCA_046261815.1 Pyrinomonadaceae bacterium
GAGGAGAGTTTCGCTTTTGGATTGTCGCGCGAGGCGGAAGCGATATTGCTAGTCGGGGTTGATGGCTCAAAGGAAGAGGTCGAAAAGAATGCGAAGACGATCGAGCGGATCATCGGCGAGAACGGCGGGTTTGATGTCTTGCGCGCAAAGACAAAAGAAGAGGAAGACAAGCTCTGGGACGTGCGCCGCGCGATCTCGCCTTCGCTGATGAAGTACGGAACGCTGAAGATAAACGAGGATGTCGTCGTTCCGCGTTCGAAGGTTCCCGAGCTTGTCGCCAAGATCGAAGAGATTGGTCGACGCCATGACACGTTCGTCGCCAACTTTGGCCACGCCGGAGACGGGAATATTCACGTCAACTTCGTCGTCGATCGCGAAGATTCAGACGCGATTGCTCGGGCCCGCAAGTGCGTTGACGAAACGTTTCAGCTATCGGTCGATCTTGGAGGAACGATCTCGGGCGAACACGGCATTGGTTACGTAAAGTCGCAGTACATGCACTACGCAGTCGATAAGCCGACGCTCGAGATCATGAAAGCGATAAAGAAGGTGTTCGATCCCAACGGAATATTGAATCCGGGGAAGATGTTCGTGTAGACGATTCACTTTGAATGCATCAGTGGAGTTCGGTCAAGAATCGTGATCATTTTTACATCGCGGGTCCCGATTTTCCGACGAACGCAGAAAAGGAGGATTAGCACCACAGGACGAGGACCCCTACCCGAATTGCCGAAATTTTTGTCTGATTCGAGCGCGGTGTTAACATGGCAAATATGCAGGGAATTCGGTATGTGACAAATGAGCGAGGCGAGCGGGTCGCTGTTCAGATCGACCTCAAGAAACACGGCGCGATCTGGGAAGATTTCTTCGACATTCTCACAGCAAAGCGACGCCGGAACGAGCCCCGAGAATCGCTCGCTTCCGTCAAAGCAAAGCTCCAGGAGAACGGCATGCCGAATGGCTGATTACTCTCGATCAGCTTTGTCCGCGCGGCACGTAGGGAACTTGAGTCTTTATCCGCTCCACTGATCGGGCATATTGTCGCGGCGATCGAATTGCTCTCAAAAAATCCCAGACCGACCGGTTGTAAGAGACTCAAGGGTGCTTTATGACCTGGCGTATCCGCATCGGCGAGTATCGCGTGATTTACTCAATCATCGATTCTGACATTCCTATCGAGATTATTACGGTCGCGCATCGCAGCCAGGCTTATGATTAAACTGTCACTCAAGATCGCCGGGTGGATATTCATCTCATCACTTTTTGTGGGCTCGCCCGTTGCTCAAAACAAAACGATCATCCTCGTCCGCCACGCCGAGAAGGCAGATGCGGTGAGTCAGGATCCGGAACTTTCGCCTGAGGGAAAGCAGCGGGCGGATCGGCTCGCGAAGATCGTCAAAAAATATAAGCCGGGAGCGATTTACTCGACCGATTTCAGAAGGACACGCGACACGGCGGCGCCGATAGCCGCCGGGAGAAAATTGCAGGTGCAAATTTACGATGCGAAGAAGCCCACCCAGCTGATTGACGCGATGATGAAAAGCAAAACCAAGCGCTTTTTAATCGTCGGCCACAGCAATACGATTCCGGGCCTAGCCAATTTATTGGGGGAAAAGGCGTTGTTCAAGAATCTCGACGACGCCGAATACGGGGCGATCTGGATTATCAGGATGGAAGGGGGTCGGTCGAGAAAAATCGAGTTGCTTCCGTACTAGGCGGGTCCCACACGCGTCGGGAATCCGCTGTGACAGTGGCTAGAGTTGGGGAGCTGCGGCGAAGGGATGAACAATAGGAGACTAGAGTTAATTTTCCTGGTTATCACCACCCTCGCCGCTCCCGGTGCTGCTCAAAGCGAATCAGCGAGCGTCGCGTTTTGGAACGAACTGCAAAAACTCTGCGGTAAGGCGTTTGCGGGCGTGATCGCGGCCGATACGGCGAACAGCCCTGATTTTGCCGGCAAACCGCTGGTGATGCACGTCCGATCGTGCGAGCGTGACCGAATCCGCATCCCGTTCTTCGTCGGCGGCGACCGCTCGCGTACGTGGGTTCTAACGCGCGGCAAAGACGGCCGCATCCAGCTCAAGCACGATCACCGCCACGCCGACGGCAAACCCGACGCCGTCACAATGTACGGCGGCATGTCGACGAACAGCGGAATGCGCACGCGCCAATTTTTCCCGGCCGACGAGGAAACAGTCAGAGTCGTGCCGGCGCCGGCGAACAACGCTCCGTCGGCCGCCGCCAACGTCTGGTGGATCGATCTCGTCGCCGGCGATCATTTTGCTTACAATCTACGGCGGCTCGGCGGCGATCGCCTGTTCAGCGTCCGATTCGATCTGAAGAAAGAGATCAAGCAGCCGCCTCCGCCGTGGGGTTGGAAGGATTAACGATGAATCAAGAGAGCGATAAGGATCACGCTGCGATCCGGCACGAGCTTCTCGAGATGGGAAGCGATTGGGCCGCGGCGATGATTTCGAACGATTCGGCGCGGATCGGCAGCTTCATGGCCGATGATTGGGTAATCGTTTCTGAACGCGGTATTTCGACGAAGACGGAATTTATGTCGTTCGTTGAGTCTGGCCAGCTTACGCACAGTTCCTTCGAGATGGTGGGCGACGCTAGGATAAAAGTTTATGGTGATACGGCTGTGCTGACCTGCCGTGTCGTCAACACCGCCCACTTCGGCGGTCAGCAATTCGACGCCGACGAATGGACGTCCGACGTATTCGTTAAACGAGACGGCACGTGGCTTTGCGTGCTCAGCCACATCACGCCGGTAAAGGAGTAAGCTTAACAATCGAAATATTTGCTCGTGCCTGGATGTTTGTCGAAACTATATATTATGACGCGACCAGTTTCATACGCCGATGCCGGGGTTTCGATCGATGATGCGAATCGTGCGGTCACTAAGATTCGCGAGCTCGCGCGCGGCACGTTTAACGAGCGGACGCTGAGCGAGATCGGCAGCTTCGGCGGGATGTTTTCCGGAGCGTTTCCTGGAATGTCGGAGCCGATTCTGGTCGCTTCGGCGGACGGCGTTGGGACGAAGCTGAAGATCGCGTTTGAAACCGGGATTCATAACAGCGTCGGGGCCGATCTCGTAAATCACTGCGTCAACGACATTCTCGTCCAGGGTGCGCGTCCACTTTTCTTTCTCGATTATTTCGCAACTGGAAAGCTCGAGCCGGATGTAACCGCATCCGTCGTCGAAGGCATGGCCCGAGCCTGCAAGGAAAACGGATGCGTGCTGCTCGGCGGCGAGACGGCCGAAATGCCCGATTTTTACCCGCCGGGCGAATACGATCTCGCCGGCTTTATCGTCGGAGTCGTGGATAAAAAGAACGTCATCGACAGCCGCTCAATCGAGCCCGGCGATGTAGTTCTCGGCCTGCCCTCCACTGGGCTGCAGACGAATGGTTACTCGCTCGCCCGCAAGCTTTTTTTCGAGATCGGCGGCTATAAAATCGATTCTCACTTCGACGAACTCGGCTCGACCGTTGGCGAGGCGTTGCTGACCGCACATTCCAGCTTTCTCCCGCAAATCGCGCCGCTCCCCGACACCGGCCTCATAAAGGGCCTCGCCCACATCACCGGCGGCGGTTTTTTAGACAACATCCCGCGAATTTTGCCCGAAGGCATCTCCGTCCGAATAAACCGCGGCTCCTGGCCCGAGCCGCCCATCTTCGGCGTGATGCAAAAGCTCGGAAACGTTTCGGATCATGAAATGTTCCGCACGTTTAATATGGGAATCGGGATGGTCGCGATCTGCTCGGCGGCCGATAAGGATGCGGTTGTGGATCAGCTTGGAGATTGTTACGAGCTCGGCCGGGTTTCAGAAGGTCCTCAGGGAGTGTGGATTCGTTGAACGGCGGCGTTGACGTGGGCGGAAACAGCCAGCTTCAACGTAAAAAGTAACAGACAACGCGACAACAAAGTGGCTGTTTCCGCCCCACGTCCAATGACTTGTTCGGTTGCGCCATAGACAAAACGCGAAATCTTGTTACATTCAAATATTCCGTATGACCGCGCGTGCGAATCGCAGATTATCAAAAAGCGTCAGCGACGGTTTGACGGATTCGATGATTTAATTTTTAAATCTGTTTTTAAACAGGCTTACGCCTAAAGAAATTAAACCGCACATTGAAGAAATCTATGGTGTCGAGCTTGATCTAACTTTCTTAATTTTCAACCCGACTATGGCGACAGCAAAAACGAAAACAATGCCTATCCACAATTGAAAACCGGAACTCCGCTGCCGATTGTCGATTTGCCGATTCATTTCAGCATTTAGACGCTCTTGAGAAGAATTGCCGGTATCGAGACCTCTCAGAAATTCCACCATATCGGCGCGTTGCGGGGCGTCGGCGATGT
>JBHENZ010000296.1:0-4026 GCA_046261815.1 Pyrinomonadaceae bacterium
TTGTCGGAATGCCGGCCGAGATTTCACGTGCGATCTGTTCGCTTGTGTTTTCGGGCGTTCTCGAACGCCTCCCACGCCTTCGAATTTGCTTTGCACACGGCGGCGGCTCGTTTCCGGCCACGCTCGGCCGCATCGATCACGGCTTTAACGTACGTCCCGATCTCTGTGCCGTTGATAATCCGCACAGCCCGCGAAAGTATTTGAGCCGGATGTATTTCGATTCGCTCGTTCACGAACCGGCCAAGCTCGATTACCTTGTCAAGCTGCTCGGGGCCGACCAGATAATGCTCGGTACGGATTATCCTTTTCCGCTTGGCGAATTAATGCCTGGCGAATTGATCGCCTCGATGCCTTACGATGAATCGATAAAGGAAATGCTGCTTCATGGGGCGGCTTTGAACTGGCTTGGCCTTGATAAGAAACTGTTCGCTGCCGCGCAATAGGGCCCGATCCGGGTTATTTTGTCTTGACTAGCTAGTCTGACTAGTCGATACTACGGAACATGAAAGTCGGAGTCTATGAGGCAAAATCTAAGCTGAGCAAAATGATTAAGCTCGCACATCTCGGAGAAGAAGTCATTATCACCCAGCACGGAAAGGACAGCGTAAAACTCGTGCCCATCGCCGAAAAGAAGGACTGGATCGGTATGTACGCCGGTCAGATCGTTATACACGATGATTTCGACGAGCCGCTCGAGGAATTCGAAGAATATTCATGAAAATTCTGCTCGATACTAATGTCTTTCTTTGGGCAGCTGGAATCGACGGAAACTTGTCCGAAACTGCCACCGCAATACTGCGAGATCCAGATGTACCGATTGTTATTTCCGCGGTGACAGCATGGGAGATTGCGATCAAATGGTCAAAGGGGCGATTGACTTTACCTGAAAAACCGGTTGAATTGATACGGCACGTCATTTCCGCAGCCGGACTTTTGCAGCTTCCCGTGACGCTAGAGGATGCATGTAAGGTTGCCGAGCTTGCGCGATACCACAACGACCCATTCGACCGTCTTCTGGTCGTCCAGGCTCAATCAAATGGATTGAGTCTTATGACCGCTGATCCCGAGTTGGAACGGTACGAAGTCGACGTTGTTCTTTGTAAACAAAACAAATGAACGATGACGTGCAAACCCGAGAGCTCGACGCCATCGACCCTCTGGCAGGATTCTCGGAGCGGTTTTATTTCCCTGAAAGGCGGGATGGCTCCCGGCCGTTATATCTTACGGGCAATTCACTCGGCCTGATGCCTAAAACTGCTCGCGAATATGTCGAGCAGGAATTAAAGGACTGGGGAACGCTCGGCGTCGAAGGTCACCTGCACGCGAAAAATCCCTGGCTTCCCTATCACGAGTTTCTCACCGAACCGATCGCGCGCATCGTCGGCGCGAACCCTGTCGAAACCGTGGTGATGAATTCGCTAACGGTAAATCTGCACCTTTTGATGGTTTCGTTTTATCGGCCGAGCGCTGAGCGTCGAAAAATCGTTATCGAAAAAGGCGCGTTTGCTTCAGATCGTTACGCCGTTTGGTCCCACATGCGGTGTCACGGATTCAATCCCGATCTCCTCCTCACGGAACTCACGCCGCGCGAGGGTGAAACCGTTCTGCGGACCGAAGACATCGTCGAAACGATCGGGCGCGACGGCGACTCGATAGCACTTATCTTGGTCGGCGGTGTGAACTATTACACCGGCCAGGCGTTCGATATTGAGGCGATCACGAAGGCTGGACACGATGCCGGTGCCGTCGTCGCGTTCGATCTTGCACACGCCGCCGGAAATATCGAGCTGCGGATGCATGATTGGAACGTCGATTTCGGCGCGTGGTGTTCGTATAAATATCTTAACGGCGGTCCCGGAGCGGTTGCGGGAGCGTTTGTTCACGAGCGTCATGCCCGATCTTTCGATTTGCCGCGGTTCGCTGGTTGGTGGGGCCACGATAAAGAATCGCGTTTCAAAATGGGGCCTGACTTTCGACCGATTCCCGGCGCCGAAGGCTGGCAAATTTCCAACCCGCCGATTTTACAAATGGCCGCTTTGCGGGCCTCGCTCGAAATTTTTGATGAAGCCGGGATACTCGCTCTTCGCGAAAAGTCGGAAAAATTGACCGGTTATCTGGAAGCCTTGATCAATAAAATCAACGACGACCGCATTACGATTATTACACCTTCCGACCCGAGCGAGCGTGGCTGTCAGTTATCTATTCGCATCAAAAATGCGGACAAGGGGTTGTTCGAAGCGATTTCTGCACGCGGAGTGGTTGCCGATTGGCGCGACCCGGACGTCATTCGCGTCGCTCCGGTGCCGCTTTATAATTCGTTTTCGGATGTATATGAGTTTGCACAGATTCTAAAAGATTGCCTGGCATAATTCGGTATGAAATTTTTCTCGATTACGAGTGCCGAAAATTTCGACTCTCATTTTCAGGATCCGGGCTGGGCAGATGCGGTAAAGGAAATTTGTACAAGACATCGCATTCGTTTTGGAAGAATCAATCGCGCCGCGGGCAGCGAGCATGTCGTATTCCTGATCGACGATAAATTGGTGGTAAAGATCTACCGACCGGCCCGCAACTGTTTCGATCGCGAGAAACGAGCACTCGAGATAGTGGGGGAAAAGTGCAAACTTGAAACACCGGCGATTGTCGAGGCGGGTGAATTCGGATCCCTGAATTATCTGGTGACGACACAGCTTCGCGGATTGCCGATGACACGAGCCGAATGGCTCCAATTGTCACAGATCGAGGAAATCGAGATTGTCTCGCAGCTTGCCGAAAATTTGCGATCGATCCATTCACTAACACTCGGCAGGAACGAGTGCGACTGGCCGGAATTTACAAAAGATCGGGCTGCGACCTTTGTGAAAAGGCAGATCGCTCTAGGCGTGGGCCGGCATATTATTGACGCGCTTCCTGCCTACATCGACGAAAACCTAAAGCTTGTTCCCACAACGCCGATGGTCTTCCTTCACGGCGACGTACATTTTGGGAACCTTCGCCTCGTCAAAAATAAGAATCGATGGAGAATTTCGGGGTTGTTCGATTTTGCAGATTCGAGATGGGGGTTTCACGAATATGATTTCTTGGCTGTCGGCGTGTTGATGCTTCAGGGGCAAAGGGAAATTCAGCAACAATTTTTGCGCGCCTACGGTTACCGCGACGATCAACTCGACGAGAAATTTCGTAAAAGGCTGATGATGTTAACGATGCTTTACGAGACGAGCGATTTGCGGCGGTATGCAATGCGGTTAAGACCGGAGGCGGTCAATTACACTTTGGACGAATTGGAAAAAGCGATTTGGAGTTTTGCGAATTAAATGATGGCTGCTGACCAAAAAGTAATCATCATCGGTGCAGGTCTCGCGGGTTCGCTGCTTTCGATTTATCTCGCTCGTCGCGGTTTCGCGGTAGACATTTATGAAGCCCGCGGCGATATGCGTCGGGAAACAATCGCGGCCGGCCGGTCGATCAATCTCGCCCTTTCGACGCGCGGAATTGCCGCGCTTCGAGAAATCGGGATGGATGAATACATGCTCTCCGAAGCAGTGCCGATGCATGGGCGGATGATCCACTCGATTCCAGGCGAAACCATACTGTTGCCGTACAGCGGCCGGCGAGGCGAATATATAAACTCGGTTTCACGCGCGGGCCTGAATATCGCCCTGATCAATGCCGCTGAGAAACACAACAATGTCCGATTTTATTTTCACGCACCCTGCGTCGATTTTGATTGCTCTACGGGCGAGGCCATATTCGCAACCGGCGAACGCGTTAAAGGCGACACGCTGATCGCGACCGATGGTGCGGGTTCAGACATCCGACAGGCGATAATGCACGTTAAGAACCGTTTCGATTTCTCGCAGAAATGGCTCGAACACGGTTACAAGGAGCTGCGCATCCCTGCAAAAGATCAGAACCACCTGCGTGAGCGGGTGGGTTCTTTAAACGCCTTCGCCATCGACAAGCATGCCCTCCATATTTGGCCACGGCACAAATTCATGATGATCGCCCTGCCGAATTTCGACGGAA
>JBHENZ010000297.1:0-4300 GCA_046261815.1 Pyrinomonadaceae bacterium
ATTTATATCGTTCGGCAAAAGCAGCCGCGTACGCTGCGACGCGTTGGGGATAGTCTTTATTCGCAAACTCCTTTGTTAGCCAGAACGGGCAGCCATAATGTACCAAATCGACGACGGGCAGTATCCCGAGCTCTTCGACGATGAAGGGGATTACCCGATCGGTCAAGCTCCAATCGAAACGTCCCGGTTCAGGCTCCATTTTGAACCAGGGTGCCCCCCAACGCATCGCTTTCAAGCCCAACTCGCGGCCAAGCGCCAGATCAGCCTGCCAATGGTCGTAGTGCCCGATCAGCTCATATTCGTCGAGCGGCCGATGACCGTTGCGCACCTGTGGAACGAACGTGTTTTCGATTCCGGCTGCCCAAAGAAAATCTTCGGGTTTGCCGCTGGGTAGAGCTGGCACCATCTGATTCGAAATTTCGGATTTAGCTTGATTGTTGCCGGAAAGATTCGAGTCCGGCAGAGTCAACAAGAAATATTAGTGTCGATTTTCTTTTTGCGCAAACGCAGTCATCACAAACAATCCCGCCGCGGCTCGCTATTTTGACGGGTGAGCGTTAGGAAAAGATGTATCTTTTTGTTTTTTACTGGGCGTTCGTAAATCTGACCATCTCAACCAAGATCGCGCAATTACACGCGAAAACAGATATGTTATCTATGCCAGTCGTCTTTGTGCGTAACCTAGCCAACTCGATCCCGTTGAGGTAAAAGATTGCGATATTTCGGACTGACATGATGCGCAACTGGAAGTATTGAGATGCGTCAAAGTCGTTTTCGAGCGGGATACGAACCAGTTCGCCGTTCGCGTCTAACCTTATCGTCTTTGTCGCGAGGTCGACGGCGGATTCAAGGTTCGTTTCAGCGCCGGAAATTCGTATTCCCAACTCGCCTTTGACAAAGGCATCTTCGAGACGTACGTTCGCCGCAACCTCAAATTCGGCCGCTTGAACGGTTCGAGACAAAACCGCCACGTCCGACTTCATCGCAACAAGCCGAATGCTGTCAGCGTTGATTTCTGTGGAACCGGCGGAAACAAGGAAGCCGAGGTCGTTTACCGCTAGGCCGTTGTCAAACAACTCTTCGAAGCCGCCCGTCAACGCAAATCCCGAAATAAAAGTGAAACAATTCCGAGCCTCTAACGTGATATCGCTTGCCGGCTGATTTAGCTGAATCATTGAACGAACAGCCGGTCCGTCGATCATGATTTTGATCCGCCGCAGATTCGCATCTATTCGCACATGTCGCGTCCCGCGGATTTCGCCTAGGTTCACGAACGAATCGGACGTGTTCTCAACACCGATTAGTCGCAGGCGAGCTTGGTCGTTCTGGAAATCAAAAAATAATTTGAGAGCCTCCTCAGCACCATTCGAAAGAACAATACCGACTCCGCCATCAGGCTGCGGATTGATACAGGTCATAAAAAACTCACATAAAAACGAATCGCTCGGCGACCGTAACGTTAAGCGGTTGTCCTGTTCGCCGGGACACGAAGCGGTGCCATTGACAAACGACCAATTGCCCTCGACAGTCCAGTAGCCGCTCTGAGGCGGATCGTCCGGAAAAATACCTTTGATGAATGGTTTCAACGGTGCGGGCTGCGACGTATCTGACGCGCCGAACACGAAAATCCGCTCACCGGCAAAATCCATCCGGTCGATTGCCAGCACGCGACCCGTCCCGATCCATCGGTGGTAGACACAGTACAGTTCGCGGTTATTGGGGCCACGGACAACGCTGTTATGGCCGGGGCCCACGATCCTTTCCGGTATCGTACGCAGAACTGGAAAAACCTTCTCGCCGTCGGCAAACTGCTCCCACTCATCGTCGCGAAGTACGCGATCCGATTTTGCGAAGCTGACGCCATACGTCGTGTTCTGCCAGTTACCGCCGCTGAACATTTCGTAATAACGATTTTTTCGCTCCAAAATAAAAGGCCCTTCGACGGTATGCCACCGGACGTCGCCTTTTTCCTTTCGCCGCGGGTCGTATACCTGCCAGTCGTATTTCGCTCTGGTGACCGGCCGGGGATCGCCGGCAAGCGTGTGCCAATCCATCATTCGATCGACAACCGTTCCGGTGCCGATATGCGTGTGCTCGAGAAAGTCGGTGGCGTAAAACATATACCGGCTTCCGTCGCTGTCGATAAAAACGTGCGGATCGATTGCGAATTCTTCGTTCGTCATTCGCACGCCAACGTCAACAAAGCCGCAGTCGGGCCTTTCGGATTCGGCTACGCGAATCTCCATTAATGTCTCGTTACCGACGCTATAGTAAAGGTAAAATTTGCCGCCGACATAGGTCACCTCCGGTGCCCAATAGAAAGGAACATCCGTCGCCAGCGGCCGCATTGCGCCGCCAACCGCCGTCCAGCTAACCAGATCGGGCGAGTGCAATACTCCGAAGACGTTGCCGTCGGTCCAGTGACCGGTGCAGTAGGCAAAAAATTCATTCCCGACCTTTAATACAAACGGGTCGGGAAACGAGTGCGGGTAAACGGGATTAAGATAGGTCGAGTTTGGTGTGGTGACCACCTCGCGATTCATGTGCAAAGGGGTAAAAATCAAGCGGTGGCCTGGTGAGCGAGCAACGGCTCAAGACGAGCTTTCATTTCGTCCAAAGTCTCGAGGTTTCCCTTTTCGGAATCGTCGTCGTACATAGAAATCACCGAGAGTTGCTCGGCCACAGCCGAGTCTCCGATTAGCTCCGAGAGAGCGTTAAAATCCCTTGTCGGCGATTCGACCTCTAGGAAAACAACATCCGGACGCTCGGCAACGGTATAATCCGAAATACTTTCAAGAGCGTCGAATATGTTTTCAGCTTCGCAAGATCTAAAGTCGCCGCTCGCGAACCATTCTTTCATCTCGTCGCGGTCGGTAGTCTGCTGGGCATCCATCAAAAATATTACAGAGGGGTGAGTCGCTTGAGCCTGCATATTAATCGCCTCTTACTTGTCGCGTTGCGAATGTCATACGCTTATGACACATCCAGAGACGTACCGTCAGCATACACATTCCGAGTATTCGACAAAGAAATGCAACTATTATTCCACGAACTCGCCCTAACAAGCAAAAGCGACAACCGAATCACGATTGCCGCTTTCATTTTATTAACGCTGGTGGCCAGGGACGGAATTGAACCGCCGACACGCGGATTTTCAGTCCGCTGCTCTACCAACTGAGCTACCTGGCCGATTTTGATTGCGGTTTGGCGAACAGCGAAACCTAAAGTTTACGTGGGCGATTTTTAGATGTCAAATGAATTACGTTCGAGAAAACGGCAGGCCAGTCAGGGAATCGAAAGGGAGGAGCGTCTATTGACAATGCCGCCATTAGGTCTATAATCTCAAACTTAACGGCCGCCGCTAATGGCAGCCGTTAAACCTTCCAAGATGATAATTGATACCTGCCCGTGCCGGTTTGTTGGTCGCCCGCTGACCTCCAGTGACGCAGCCCACGAGCCGGCACAGCAATCCTAGGATTATAGGATTTCAATAATTAGAAAAGGCCGGCGTTAATCGCCGGCCTTTTCGTTGTTACGCTTGTGCAGCCTCTGCCTTTTCGAAGCCGAGGACAATTCTCACGTCTCGCTCGATACGTTCGCGCAGATCGGTATTTTCTTTAAGCAAGTTCTTTACGTTTTCGCGACCCTGGCCGAGCCGTTCGCCCGAGTATGAAAACCAAGCGCCGCTTTTTTCTACAATGTCGTGCACCGTGGCGAGATCGATAAGATCGCCCTCGCGCGAGATTCCCTCGCCGTACATAATATCGAACTCGCATTCGCGGAACGGCGGAGCAACTTTGTTCTTCACGACTTTTACTTTGGTGCGATTACCAACCACGCGGTCGGCATCCTTGATCGCACCGATGCGTCGAATATCCAGCCGAAGGCTGGCGTAAAACTTCAACGCCTTGCCGCCGGTCGTTGTTTCCGGCGAGCCGAAAAATACGCCGATCTTTTCACGCAGTTGATTGATAAAAATAAACGTCGTGCGCGAATTGGCGACAATCGCGGTCAGCTTTCGCAAAGCTTGCGACATAAGGCGCGCCTGCAGCCCCGGCAGCGAATCGCCCATTTCGCCGTCGAGCTCGGCACGCGGAACCAAAGCCGCGACCGAGTCGATAACGATCACGTCAACGCTGTTCGATCTGACGAGAGTTTCGGCGATCTCGAGCGCCTGCTCACCCGAGTCCGGCTGCGAAATCAGCAGATCGTCGATATTGACGCCGAGCTTCCCGGCGTATTCTGGATCCATCGCATGCTCGGCGTCGATGTAGGCAGCGATGCCGCCCGCGGTTTGGGC
>JBHENZ010000298.1:0-10436 GCA_046261815.1 Pyrinomonadaceae bacterium
GTGTAATGGCCCGGCCCGTCGAGAAACGGACACAATGGACACGTTCGTCGATTCGTCGTGGTACTTTTTTCGATACACCGATCCGCACAACGCTCACTTGCCCTTCAATGCGGAAAAAGCGGGCTATTGGACACCCGTCGATCAATACATCGGCGGAGACGATCACGCTGTAATGCACTTGATCTACGCGCGGTTTTGGACAAAGGTCATGCGGGATATGGGTTTGGTGACGTTCGACGAGCCGTTTACGCGTCTGCTGACGCAGGGCATGGTAGTAGGCGAGACGTTCTTCGAGCTTGACTCAGGAAAGCGCGCGTATCATACGCCCGACTCTGTGAGGGTAACGCGTGACGCAAAAGGCAAGATCACGGGCGTCGAATCAAGCGAAGGAAAACCGCTGCGGCACGCTATCGAGCGGATGTCAAAGTCGAAAGGCAACGGCGTAGACCCGGACGAGATGGTTGAAATTTACGGCGCCGACGCGACACGACTTTTTGTGCTGTTCGCCGCGCCCGTCGAGAACGAGCTGATATGGCACGAAGCAGGGATCGAAGGCGCAGTCAGATTTCTGCAGCGCGTCTGGCGGCTGGTGCACAAGTGGAAGGACCGAGTAAGAGTTACGCCTCTAGGCGCGAAAACGGCTGACGCCGCCACTCTGAACGCGAAAAAGCTCCGTCAAAAAACGCATCAAACAATAAAGCGCGTCGAGCAGAATCTCGAATCCTTGCAATTCAACACGCCGATTGCAGCGTTGATGGAAATGGCCAACGCGATTCAGGACTTCTCGGCCGAGCCAGCCGATGCGGGTGATGAGGACGCGGCCGCTGTTCGGGATGCGTTGACTTCGTTAGTCTTGATGCTTACGCCGTTCGCACCGCACGCTTCCGAGGAATTGTATTCACACCTCACCGGCCACGACCAGGGCATCCTGGCGAGCGACGCCCGATTCCCCGATTACAACGAAGATCTCGCCAGGGTCGACGAAATCGAAATAGCGGTTCAAGTTAATGGCAAGCTGCGCTCGCGCGTCTTCGCCCCGCCGCATTCCGCAAATGACGAGCTGGAAAAATTGGCGTTGGCCGATCCGAAGGTTCTCGAACACACGGATGGCAAGCAGATCGTGAAAGTGGTCGTCGTGCCCGGACGGCTGGTAAATGTCGTCGTCAAAGGTTGACCCGAAGTGGCCGCTTGTCGCGGGCAGACGGCTCTTCCTCTGCGTTCTTTGCAGTAAAAGCGGGGTTTAACCGCTAAGGACGCGAAGTTTATATTCAAGGTTCCTGAGTGAAGCCTTTCTCCCAAAGAGCCAGCAACACAAATTTGCGATGCAAGTGATCGCCGTTTTCCTTGCCTGAAAAGGCGAAAGAATCTAGAATCGGTTTGTTGTAAAACAGCAAAAATTCATCGCTCCCGCGGTCAATAGCCTGTACTCGGTCTTTTCGGCCGGGAATTTGGTGTTGTCGGACGAGAAATGAAAGAGTGCCAGCTTTGTAAAAACTGCTATACCGACGACGTCCCGACGTGTCCAAAAGATGGGATGCCAACGATGCATACGCTCGCCGGCGAACCCGTGCTCGAGGGCAAGTACAGCCTCGAATGCCGCCTCGGTCAGGGTGGAATGGGCGTCGTTTACAAAGCGCGGCACGTCTACCTCAAGACGCATCTCGCCATAAAAATTATTCTTCCGGACCTCGTCGGTAACGACCCACAGCTCGTCACGCGGTTTCGCCAGGAAGCATTGGCCGCCGCCGCCATTCGCCATCAGAACGTCGTCGCGGTAACGGATTACGGCGTCATCGGCGGCCAGATTCCGTTTCTCGTCATGGAATATGTCGAGGGCGAATCTTTGCACGATTTGCTGGCTCGGGAAAAACGCGTGCCGCCCGAACGGTCCTTCGATCTGATGTCGGCGATTTGCGCGGGTGTGGGCGCCGCCCATCATCAGGGCATTGTTCATCGCGACCTCAAACCGCTGAACATAATGATCTGCAATGACAAGCCGAACGTTTCGCAGGCTGTTAAAATTCTCGATTTCGGCCTTGCGAAAATTAAGTCGGGCGAGTTGCTCGGGTCGTTTATCCAGGCTCAGACCACGGGCTTGATGGGCTCGCCGTTTTACATGGCGCCTGAGCAGTGGGCCGATGATGATCCGGACGCGCGATCTGATATTTACAGCCTGGGCGTGATGCTGTTTCAGATGTTGACCGGCGATGTGCCGTTCAAGGGATCGTCGATACCGGCGATTATGAAAAAGCACATCAGCGATCCTGCTCCGACCTTTGCCGAGCTCGGCATCGAACTTCCCCCGGAACTCGAATTGGCCGTCCGCCACACCTTGCAGAAGGAAAAAGGTCAGCGAACTCCATCGGTCGAGGCGATGATCGCCGAGTTGCGCGAGGCAATTTACCCTTTGGAAATCGGCATTCACACCACGTCCGGCACGTCGATGCCCGTTTCGTCTCTGAACATTAGAACAAAACCGCCGCGTGCGAAAGTTTTTGTCGACAACTTTTCCGTCGGCGAGAGCCGACAAGACGGCTGGATCACACTTAACGGTCTCCAAAGCGGCAGCCATCTTCTTCGCGTTAGCCATGACGGCTGGCCCGATTGGACCGGGGAAGTTTATTGCGACGGCCGGACAAAGCAGGTTGTGGCGGATCTAACCTCTGCTGCAAAAGCACCGGGAGATTCCGCTGTCGGCCAAAATACGCCGCACCGGATGGCATCGACACAGGACGCGGCGTACGAGATGCAAAATACGGTCGTTCATGGACTTACGACCGGTTCGCAAATCGGCGTTGAATCCGATCGCCCAAAGCGATCCTATTTCACCTCGCCGCTCGTTCTTGCCGGAATGGCTATTGTGGGCTTGCTTATTGTGCTCGGGGCCGCTGGCCTCGGCGGTGCTTTTATCGCGGGCCTACTAAATCCGAAGCCGATAAATTCGGTAAATAGTGCCTCGTCGTCGTCGGTTAATTCAGCCGCTCCGACATCGGTCAAGGCGGATATGGTAATGATTCCCGGCGGCCAGTTCAGCATGGGCCGCGACGACGGCCCCGAAAACGAAAGGCCAAGGCACACGGAAACCGTGAAGCCCTTTTACATGGACAAAACCGAGGTAACAAATTCGGAATATTACGACTTTGTAAAGGCGACGGGCTACAAGGAAGTTCCGGCCCACTGGGAAAACGCCCGACCTGTCAGCGGCCAGGAAAATATGCCCGTGCGCTACGTCAATATCGACGACATCAGCGCGTTTATCAAATGGCGTTCGCAGCGTGACGGCGTGACATATCGCCTGCCGACCGAGCAGGAATGGGAGTTTGCCGCCCGCAACGGCAGCAAATCGACGCTCTATCCGTGGGGCGATCGGTTCGAGTCTCGCTGCGCTGTCGTTGATCAGGATCGAAACGATCCTCACGCGGTCGGCACCTACACCTGCCCGAACGATTGGCAAGTGAAGGACCTAATCGGAAACGTAATCGAATGGACCAGCTCACCAGCGTGGCTATATCCGGGCAGCAAGGGCAAAGTGATTGCGACCGTGGAACCAAAATATATGGTGCGCGGCGGCTCGGCAATGTACAGATCGACCGGCACGAATGCAATTACGTCAACATTCCGCCTCGACGCTCCCGGCTCGATGCGCAATGCCGCGCTCGGTTTCCGTCTTGTCAGGCCGCAGTGAGAAGCAGCCGCTTAATTTAGCCCTGAACGAGCGTAGAAAATAGTTCTCTACGCTCTTTGTTTTTCTTGCCACGCCCCGGGTGGAGCGTTCCCGTTTTGTTAAACCGTGGCGCGTAAATGGGTTTTAAATCGACTTGTTATGATGATAAGGTTTGGACTATAAACAACGATCCTTTAGACGCATTGACCGATGAGACAGTATTTTTACAAACCGCTTTTGGGAATTGTTCTTACCGCAATCGTTTTCATTTTTGCTGCTTGCAGCAACCCCGGAGAAGTGGATTCCGAACGCGCGGCGGCATCAGGCGAAACTGCTGGAAATTCCGCTGGCAAGCCGGCCGGAGATCAAATCAAATCCGCTGAGTATCCGCCGGTTGCGTCGGCCGTCGCAAATGCCGAGGTCAAAAATCTTGACGGCTCGGTGTTCAAGATCGCGGACAAGAAAGGCACAGTAATTCTGCTAAACATGTGGGCGACGTGGTGCGGGCCGTGCCGCGCGGAGATGCCGGCTCTGGTGCGTCTGCACGAGGCACACGCGCCTCAAGGGTTTGAGGTGATTGGGCTTAACACCGATGACGAAACGGTCGACGAAATAAACAAATTCGTCGGCGAGATGAAGCTGAATTATCCGCTTGCCTGGGCGGACACTGCGCTGCAGGCCGAGCTATTGAAAATCAGCAAGTTCCCCGGAATTCCTCAAAGCTTTCTTATCGACCGTTTTGGTCATCTGCGCGGCGTTTTTAAGGGAGCAAATCCTTCCGATATCAAAAAAATGGAAGAGCTCGTCGGCGAGGTCGTTGGCGAAGGTTAGAAGTCCGGCACCTTCGGCTCGACCAGAATGGTCTTGAAGCTTGCCAGGCTCACCAAACCCGGCGCCGCTCCGCGCGGTTTGTTTACGAATTTTTTCTGTGTGTAATGCACGGCGGCCTTTGGGTGCCTGCGTGCCTGGCTGTAAAAGGCCGCAAGCTGGGCCGCCTCGAGCAGCGTCTTTTGCGGAATTTCTCTCCGATTCGGATTGCGAACGACGACATGCGAACCCGGATAATCCGCTGCGTGCATCCATGTGTCCAGCGATTTTGCCATCCGAAACGTTAGGTAGTCGTTGTCCTTCGCCTTTTTCCCGACAAGTATTTCAAAGCCGTCCGACGAGGTAAATTGTCTTACGCCGGCTTGGTCTTTGTGTTTCTCCTGCTTCCCCTTGCGAACGCTTCCGCTGCGCGTTCCTGCAAAATCGCTTAGCGCGTGCTCGTCTTGTTCGTCTATCGCCGATTCGATTTTCTCGGCCGTCCTTCGGAGATCGCTCAGATCAGCCTCAATCTGAGAAATTCGTTTCGAGATCTCGATCTCTGCGTTTCTTGCTTTTGTATATCGTTTAAAATATTTTTCCGCGGCTTCCGTAATCGACTCTTCTTTTTGGGCCGCAATCGCGATCGTGGGCAATTGAGTATCAAAAAAATCTGTCACGTGAATGCTGTTCGAATCACGCTCAGCCGTGGCGACGTTCGCCAAAAGCAGATCGCCGAATTTTTTCCAACGCTCGCCTTCGCCGTGAGAAATCAAATCTTCGCGTAGCCGCGTGATTAGTTTTTCCCGTTTAGTAAGCTCCTGTTTGATTTTGGCGCGTGCAGCGGCTGCGAGGGATTCAAACGCTCGCCGCTGTTCTTTTTCCTGATAGAAACGGTCGAGCGCTTCCGAAAGACTTTTTTCGCTGCCTTGCAAGGAAGGGACTGCGGCCGGTTTAGCTGCTCCGGAAATTTTCGCAGTCAAGTCCCGAACTGGCACAGCGTAAACGTCGCCGATTTGTTGGCCCGAAGAGTGTGATTCACGTGCCGATGCAATAACCGACTTCGCATCATTTAACAGAAACAGATTTGCCGATCGTCCCGTCAGCTGCACGGCAAGAAAGTGTCTCTGCGATTCGCCTGTTTCCGCCGTACCGTCGAATTCGAGAATAAGAACACGCTCGCGACCGATCTGCTCGATCGAGCGGACATCAGCTCCGCTAAGAAATTTTCTAAGCAAGAGAAAAAATGCAGATAGATTCTGCGACGCCTTCTCAATATCCCGCAAACGACGCTTTATAAAATAAATTCGTGCGCCTGCGGGCTCGATACTGATGAACAATAGGCGGGAGTCGGACAAACGGAAATCGATCGCGAGCTCGAATCGCGAGAGCTGGAAAATTTTGCCGAATTTTCGCCCCGAAAGCCCGACGGCTAGTTCTTCACAGATTGCTGTAACAGTCGGTAGATTCACACCAGACTAAAGTTTAAAAACAAAAAGCAAAAAGTCCAAAACCGGTACGACTGGTCTCGGACTTCGGGAAAACGAATTTAAATCCTGTATTAAATTTCGCGAACGAGTATCGTGCCCGAAATCAGATCGTGTGCGGCCCGCCGTTCGTCGTTCATAAACATCGGTACGAACCCGAGACCCGCGAAGCCAAGGGAAAGAATGTATACGCAGGAATTAACAGCCGCCTGGTGCACGGTCGGATACTCGTTCTGATAAATATCGATCAGCTCAAGCGAAAAAATTCGCATTCCTACCGTCTGGCCGAAATAGGCGAGCGAGGCCGTGAGGTAAACGAACATCGTGATCGCAAGCGCCGCGACGATTGCCAGAACTCCCGACACGGAATACCAGGTGCCGCCGGCCATCAAAAACGGTGCAAGCAGCAGGGCAGCAACAACTACGCCGATAACCAAATCGAAAAGGCCGGCATTGAATCGTATAGCCACCGGAGCCAAATCGTCCATCTCGTCTAAGATATCGGCCTCGACTTCAGCCGTGACCGGCTCGGCACCGATCTGATTTGACACAACGGTTTCGGCATCGGACGGCGCGGGCACTGAACGCTTTGGCGCCTCGTTCCCGGCTTCATCCAGGCTGCTTGAAAACTTGGCCGGCTCGTTTATCGGCGGCAGTTTATTCGTATCGTATGCTTTCTTTTCGATTCGCAGCGACGAAACGAGCCGCGGCTTCGACCCCGCTTTTCGTGCGGCTGACGGCTGGGCGATGGCCGCAGCCGAATTCTCGTTTCGGGCAACTACGTTGAATGGGTAATTTCGATTAGCCGGTCGCTCCGCGGTCTTCACGATCCCGCTCTCAGCCAGTTCCTTAGCGAGCTGGGCAGGCGGCGTGAAAGCACGTCGCGATTCTTCGATCCTTCGCAAAGCGCTGGCGACGGTCGGATTGTTAACATCAACCGTCTTCGCCTCCTCGACGTATTCGATTTTCAAGGCAGTCGCCCCACGCGTCGCCGGCCCTCGGGTAGCGACCGCCTTTTCCACCGGCGACGCAGGCACGACGTCGGATTTTCGCTGTCTGATCTTATTTTGTAGCTCGAGTCGCCATTCGGGCACCGCAGGTCGTTTCGTTTGAAAACCTACCAGCGTTTGGCTCGTTTTTTTGGTTTTCAATCCCGCGGTGTCCAGATTTGCCGGCGGCAATTTTTGGGGTGCGACGGGAGTCGAATCAAGCTTTATCGGGGCTGGCGGAGGCTGCAAGGTCGGCGGCGGAGTTAGCGCCTTCATATCGACCCGAATCTCGGATTTGCGCTCGCCGATAGGTGCCGACCCTGCGGAAAGAATCCCGCGGTCGAGTTGGCCCGAGCCGGTTTTCAAATTTGAATGCAATTCCTCACGCACGGTGTCGTTCATCATCGAGCCGCAGCCAAAACAAATAGATAACGTAGGTGCTAGGTCGCGCTTGCAAACGGGACAGATCATAGGCCTCTCGGTTTTTCGAATTGGAATGTGATTTTTCTAGAGCGATTAGATCAAATCGACGTAAGAATATCAGATGATACTTTAAGTAGTCAATATTAAAGCGCACAAAATTCAACGTCTTAAGACGTTTTCCACATATGGAAGCTAAAGGTTTATTATTGAATTATTTACGGGATTCGAAGCTGGAAATTTTAGCGATTTAGACTGGTTTTCGGCCCGCGAAACCCGTCTCAACCTCGTGCCACCACTCAATTTGTTCCGGCTCACCAAGCTGCCAGCACAAGAGCACGATCCGGTCGGATCGCATGTAAGGGAAATCTACCAGCCCACGGCGATGATCCTTGAGCTGGACGCCGAGTTCGTGCAGCTCGGTGGTATGTTTGCCGATTTTATAAAGCGTTTCGACATAGTACGAGCCGCCCTCCATACCGCCGCCAAACTGCGAGGCAGCGGCTGCGGCCCCCGCCGCTTCGCGAAATTTATCCGAGATTTCGTAGAGCCGGCGTACCGTCTCCAGAATTTTTCGCACGCGCGGAAGCAGCTCATTGGCCTGCTCGATAGTAAAAAGCTTCATTTGTCGTCGGTCACGCGAACAAAATCCTTGCCCGCGTCAGCGTTGGGATAACCGCGTTCGATTCGCGTCGGTCGATTGTCGCGGCCGGTTGCTTTCAGAATATCCGGCATCGGCGTCTCGTCCGGCGGCACGAATGACGGAACCTCGTACTCATCGATCTGAGCAGTGTCTTTGCTGATCATCTCGGCAATGTCGCCCAGATCGATAAAGAAATCCGCGACGTCGATCAGCCGCGGAGCCGTATTCGATCTAAACCCGGCGACCTCGACACGACAGCCCTTGTAAGCTACCGCGTTGACGGCATAAACAAAATCCTCGTCGCCCGAAACGAGAACGGCCGTATCGTATCGGCCGGCAAGGCTGAGCATATCGACGGCGATCTCGACATCGAGATTTGCCTTTCTGGTACCGTCGTAAAAGGTCTTTAGCTCTTTCTGAACTACGCGAAAACCGTTCCGCCGCATCCACAGCAAAAATCCCTGCTGGCGTCCGGCCCCGGCATCTACGCCCGTGTAGAAAAAAGCCCGCAGTAGCCGCCCGTCGCCGAGCAAAATCCGCAGCAGCTTGTTGTAATCGATGTCTATATTATGAAATCGGGCCGCATGAAAGAGGTTGTTGCCGTCGATAAAGACGGCTACACGCCCGCGGTGTCCGAATTTCCAAGAGGAACTTGTAACCGTGTCGAACTGCATCATCACAACCTCCGAACCAGGTTTGTTAGTTGATTCACCCCGATGCAGCCGGAAACAAAGACCGGATATTACCGTAAGACCAAGCTTATTTTATTTCGCGTCAAAAATTAATCGAAAACTAAAATCTATACAATATCGATTCTCAAAATAATGATTAAATAAGCCGAATAATCCGTGCATTGTTACCAGACCGCTCGAAAAAATCTGCCCGTGTATAGTGTGCAACGCGGCGTTGCGGCGGTCAAGCAATTCCGCGCCGTTCGGTGCTAGAATTTGACGACAGTCTATTCTTAGAAATTTTTATGAAGCGGGACCAGCATCGATTTTCAGGTGATCGCGACGACAAAAAACCTGTCCGTCGAGAACTGCCCGGAGGCGGCAAAGCGGTCCTGGTCTCTCAATCGCTAATCTATGGGGTCGGTCCGGTGCTCGAGGCCCTGCGTGCCAATGCCCGTCGAATCGATAAAATCTTCGCGGCAGAGGGCGCGCGCGCGCGCCGCCTTCACGAGATTTTTGGCCTCGCCGCAAAAAACGGAATTGTCGTCAATCGAGTGTCGCGAGCCGACATCGAACGCATCGTCGGCACCGAAGCGAGTCACCAAGGCATAATCGCATTTCGCGCGGCGGCCGACTATGTTGCAGCCGATGAGATCATCCAGGCCGCCGGCGAAGCGACACTGCTGCTGTTGCTCGACGGCATCGAAGATCCTCGCAATTTCGGCGCTATCTTGCGCACCGCGGAATGCGCCGGCGTCGACGGCGTTTTTATTCCCGAGCGGCGGGCCGTCGGCCTAAACGAAACGGTCGCGAAATCCTCGGCCGGCGCCGCCGAGCATGTCAAGGTTGCAAAGGTGCAGAATTTCAACCGGCTGATCGAAAACTTGAAATCGCAAGATATCTGGGTCGTAGGTGCAAGCGGCACGGCAAGAATGAAATACTCCGATTGGGATTGGACGCGACCGACTGCTCTGGTTCTTGGCGGCGAAGGGAAAGGCTTGCACCGCCTGGTCGCGGAAAATTGCGACGAATTGGTAAAAATTCCAATGTGTGGAAAAATAGAATCACTGAACGTTTCGGTTGCCGCGGGCGTAATCTTATTCGAAGCTCGCCGCCAGCGAGACGTTAAGCTATAAATCGTATGTTTTGTCCAAAATGCGGAACCGAAAATCCTGAAACGGGCAAGTTCTGCCGCAGCTGCGGCACCGACCTCGGAAACGTTTCCGACGCCATTAGCGGAAAACTGGCCCTCGCTGAGAAGCCGGTCGATTGCAATGGAAAACCAGTCAGCTGGGAAGGCGCGATAACGACGATTTTTATGGGCGTTGCATTTTTGGTCGTCTCGATCGTGCTCGGTTTTACGGGATGGGGCCGCGGTTGGTGGTTTTGGATGATGATTCCGGCGTTCGCAATGCTCGGCAGCGGAGTCGCGAAGTATGTTCAGTTGAAAAAGACGGAGCAGCAGCAAAACCGCGGTTTTGCGTTTGCCGATCCACCGGGCATCGCCTCAGGCGATTCGATTCCGAGTTTGCCGCCCACGCAGACGCATTACGTCCCATCAGCCGTCGAATCACGATACAAAACCGGCGACCTCGTCCCTCCAAGCGTGATCGAACCTACCACCCGTCATCTCAAAACCGATTCCGAAGGCGAGACAATGACGCTGCCGAAAAGCTCGTAATATTTCGACTTCAATTTCAAAATTTGGTAAGCCCCCAAGCCCTTAAAGAAGCCATTCTGATCTCTACTGAGTGACAG
>JBHENZ010000299.1:0-11971 GCA_046261815.1 Pyrinomonadaceae bacterium
CGCCAAAAGATACGAAAAACAATTTCCCGATCTCGGCAAAGCATTCGCCGACACGCGCCGTGCCAAGATGCCCGACGGTTGGGAACAAGCGCTGCCGAAATTCGACGAGGTCGAAGCGAAGGCAACACGCGCCTACAGCGGCGAAGTCATCAACGCGATCGCCGAAAAAATTCCGCAATTGATCGGCGGCTCGGGCGACCTTACGCCGTCGAACAATACGCAGATAAAATCGTCCGCCGATCTGCAGGACGACCGCTACGCTAATCGAAACATCCATTTCGGTGTTCGCGAGCATGCGATGGGGGCCACGATGAACGGCATGGCGCTTTACGGCAGCGTCATCCCGTTCGGCGGCACCTTTCAAACCTTTTCGGATTATATGCGGCCGGCAATCCGGCTTGCCGCCCTTTCGCAAATTCGCGTACTCTTTGTCTTCACGCACGACTCGATCGGCCTCGGCGAAGACGGTCCAACGCATCAATCCGTAGAACATCTTGCCGCGTTGCGGGCAATCCCGAATCTTGCCGTTATCCGCCCTTGCGACGCGCACGAGACGCGCGAAGCCTGGCGCGCCGCGTTGCTCCGCGACGACGGCCCGACCGCCTTCGCCCTCTCCCGCCAAAAAGTAGCCCTTATCGACCGCAAAAAATTCGCCGACGCCCGCGGTCTGCACAAGGGCGCGTACGTCCTAGCCGAAGCCGAAGATAGATTGGGCAAGACCGCGACGCCGAAACTTATTCTAATCGCCACCGGCTCCGAAGTAGGCCTTGCTCTCGAAGCCCGCGAAAAACTAAACCACTCCGGCGTCCCAACCCGCGTTGTGTCAATGCCGTGCTGGGAATTTTTCGAAAGGCAGTCCGCCAAATACAAGGAATCAGTTCTGCCTGCGAATGTAACCGCCCGTCTCGCCATTGAAGCCGGAGTCTCACTCGGCTGGCACAAATACATCGGCGATTTAGGCGACACCCTCACGGTCGACAAATTCGGAGCGTCGGCACCGGCGGAAGATGTGTTCAAAGATTATGGCTTCACAGTTGAGAACGTCGTGAAGAAAGCGAAAAAGTGGCTTCGGTAAACGAGCAGTTAAAGAACATTTGCGGATTATCATACCTTGAGGCTTGAGGAGTCGTACTACACTTCCAGTTGCGTCGGTGCGATAAGTACTCGCCATCCCGGAGCCAACGCCAGATAAGGCACGACATCGGGACAATACTCCGTTAAATGTCGAACATGAAGTGGTTGAAATGTGTCACCTTCGGGCGGGTGGCGTAAAGCATTTAACGGGGCGTTGATCAAAGTGTTAAGTGCAATACCGACTTTCGATTCATCAGTCACTCAACAAAATCCGCGCCATAATCGCGACCGATTGATTCTTGAAGTTTTCGCAATTGGTCAATCAAGTATTGTCACCGTTCATAAATCTCTCGTCGATGAGCGACTTTGACGACGACAACTACCAGTCGTGCTTCCTCGATCGAATAGAGAATCCGGTAGACACCTTGCCGAGCCCGATATCGTTCGGACCCCGCAAGCTTCTTGCTCCCCATCGGGCACGGGTCTTCGGACAATCTCTCTATTCTTTTCAGGATTTTGCGGCGATCGGCCTTTGGAATCCCGTCCAAGTCCTTCCACACCAACGGCTTGAACTCGATTCTATATTTTGCCATCCGCTTTGAGTTTGGCCAGGAATTCTTCGTATGAGACGTTTGGTTCGCTGGACCTTTCCTCAAAGGCGGCCAAGTCCTCTTCGTCCTCGCTGAGGGTCGCGAGCAATGCGTCGTTTACGATGTCCGAGATACTTTGATTCGTAACCGCAGATTTGAGCCGGATTGCCTGGTGGATGTCAGGGCGAATGTAAACGGTGGCCCGCTTCAATTGAGATGCCATAATGTATATGGTAACGTTATAACATTAAAACGTCAAGACGTTTTAATGTCAATATTCTTATCGCTAATTCTAGAATAAGACACTTCATACGATGAACCATCTGAAAACTCCGTGCCTCTTGCTCGATGTTGACCGAGTCAGGCGAAATGCCGACCGAGTCGACAATATTGCCCATCGAAACAGCGTCCGCCTGCGGCCGCATGCGAAGACGCATAAATGTGCGGAGGTTGCGCGAATTCAGACCAAGGGGCATGAGGGGGCGTTGACGGTTTCTACGTTGGCAGAGGCGCGGGGGTTGATGGCACATGGGTATTCTGATTTCACATATGCGGTGCCAATTGAACCGGGGAAGTTTAGCGAGGCGGCCGAAATAGTTCGTGGCGGCGCTAAGCTTAGCCTGATCACTGACGATGCTGAGACCGCTGGAAAGCTCAACGAATTTGGCAGGCAAGCCGTTATTAAGTTCGACATTTTTCTAAAAGTCGATTGCGGCTATCATCGCTGCGGCGTCGCGCCCGAGACGAGTGATGCGACAGAGATTCCGAGACAAATTTCCAACGCTAAGCACGTAAACTTGGCCGGGATTCTGACGCACGCCGGGCATTCGTATCACGCGGCATCGAAAGAAGAAATACTGAAAATCGCGCGTCACGAACGCGACTGTATGGTCGAGTTGGCGGAAAAACTTAGGGCAGAAAGCATCGAGGTGCCGGCGGTAAGCATCGGCTCGACGCCGACGATTACGCACATCGATCATCTCGAAGGGATCGACGAGATTCGGCCCGGCAATTATATTTTCTTCGACGCGTTTCAGGCGACGCTCGGAAGTTGTTCGTTCGAGGACTGTGCGCTCACGGTGCTCGCCTCGGTCGTTCATCGCGACCGCGCGCGAAAAAAGATAATCGTCGATGCCGGCGCGATCGCGCTGTCGAAGGACCGAGGGGCGGTCGATATTGACGCGGCTTGCGGCTACGGGCGCGTGCTCGATCTGGAGAGCGAGGACATCGGAGCGCGGATAGATTCCGTCTCGCAGGAGCACGGCACCTTTCATGTCTCCGACGACGAAAAGTTTGACAAATTCAAAGTCGGCACGCGCGTGCGAATTCTGGCGAATCATTCATGTCTAACGGCCGCCCAACATTCACATTATAATGTCGTTGAAAATGGCGAGATCGTCGATCGGTGGGAGATATTGAGAGGATGGTAACGACGAAACAAATTTTTCTCGAGCAGTTCAGCAACTGCTACGATAGGAACGGATGGTTCGTGGCGGTGCGGAATGCTCTCGAGGGCGTTACGGCTGAACAAGCGGTCTGGAAGCCGGACGGATCCGACAACTGCATTTGGGAAACGCTCTCCCACATCTTTTATTACAACTACGCATATCTGCGGCGGTTCAAGGGCATCGATTACGAATATACCGTGTCATCGAATGACGAGACTTTTGATGTGCCGGAAAATGCATCGGAAACCGAATGGCAGGCCGAGATAAAAGAGTTCGATTCGATGATGAGCGAATGGCGAAGTTTGCTTGAGGCGGCGGACGAATCAAAATTCGACGAGCCCGTTCCTCAGAAAAGCGATAGAGAATGGTGGGAGATCATCGCCGACATCAACACACATAACGCATACCACGGCGGTCAAATTCTTCTTTTAAGAAAGCTGCACGGCAGCTGGGACAAAAGCCGCGGTGTCTCGTAGCCCGTTGAGTTATTCTCCTAACCTGAGACGTGTGGAGTCATTTCTTTTTAATTTTTCTTTCCGCTTTATTACGATTTCCCTCAACCCGGAACTTTGCGATTCGCTCGATCAAATCGTAAGGAATCGGTTTATCGAGCGGAAATTGAATCGTGCCTTTTCCGCCTTTGTATTTGGCTAGTTCGTTCTTAAACTGAGCATCACCTCGCGGCGCCGGATAAATGCTGATGCGGTTTGCATAGGCGGCAAAATACAACACGATTCCATCCTTCGCGAAAGCGGGAATGCCATAGCTGATCTTTTCCTCGGATCCGGGAGCCGCCCGCCTGATCGTCGCCCTCATCCTTTCGAGCTTCGCTCGGACATCACCCGGAGAATTTGCAACATACTCGTCGATATTTTCCGGCACCGTTCGATCTGTTCTCATTTACGAGTGTCCGACTATCTTGTTTAGATAGAATCTTAAGTTGCTGAGCGAAGTTTCTGTCGAGATAAATCCAATATAGTTATCCGGTCTTAATAGCATACTAAAAGGACTGTTCGGGCCAAAGGCTTGTGCGACTTGCGAATGAAGCGGGACGGCGTTGACATCAACTGATTCGGCGTACTGACTTTCGAGGTCCGCTTTCAACACTTGAAAATCGCCCTGCGTGGTCGAGAAAAAAAGTACATGAAATTTCGGTTGATGCAGTTTGTCATAAATGCTCTTGCCATCAACCAGAAAATACGGCATACGGTCGCCGGCTTTGACTTTGAAATCTCCGTCGCCCGCATGGTGACTGAGTGAGCTGTGGCGATAGTTAATTCCGATTTGCGAAGCACGCGGGAAAGCGAATTTTTTAACCGCATCAATGCTAAAAGCAAGACGAGCGAGATACGGAAAAACGCGCGTCCGTAAATAGGCGATGAACCATTGGGAACTTGCCGCCAGTGCAAACATTCGGTCGGTTGTCTCCAAAAGATTTTTTGCGTTTTCGAGTCGTTCTTCGTTGTAAGTTTCCAGAATTTTTGCGCTCGCTTTTCCTTTCAAGACAAAAACTATTTTCCACGCGAGATTGTAGCCGTCTTGAATTCCTGTGTTCATTCCCTGCGCTCCGGCGGGCGTGTGAATATGCGCGGAATCTCCGGCGAGAAAACATCTGCCTTCCGAAAATTTATTGGCGCGGCGCGTGTGGACTTTATACGTTGAAAACCAATTTACTTTTGTGATGTCGAGGTCGAGTTCCGCGTCTTGTTTAATTCGTTTCTCGATTTCTTCATACAAAATCTCGCCTTCATTCTTGGCAAATTCCTCGGGAAAAGTGCCTACGATACGCCAGTGTTTTTCGCCCGCCATCGGGAAAAACGCGAGCACCGAATTCTTCATTAAAAAGGCGTGTCCCGCCTCGTGGCTGAACTTCCAATCAATCTCCACGTCGGCAACATAATACATCCGCTCGAACGTGCCTCCTTCAAATGTCAAGCCGAGCAGGTGGCGAACTAGACTCTTCGCGCCGTCGCAACCGACCAGGAATCTTGCTTCGATTTTTTCATTTTCGCCGTTTGCGTTTTTGACATTTGCTTTTACGCCAAATTCGTCTTGAGTGAGATTTTCAAGTTCCGTTTGCCACAAAACATCTTTGCCGTTTGCTTTGATGAAGTCGTACAAAAGTTTTTCGTGCCTGCCTTGTTCGACAATCAAAACAAACGGATACGGGCTCAAGCCTTTGCCCAATTCGCTAAAATTTACCTCGCCGCATACTTCTCCGCCTACAACCATTCGTACTTTTGCGGCAATCGCGCCTTGTGCGATTAAATCTTGCGCCAAATTGATCTGATCATAAATCTCAAGGGTGCGTGCCTGAACGCCGATTGCCTTTGAATGTGGCGTGATTGTTTCCTTTCGATCAACAATGACAAAACCAATGCCGTATCTGATGAACTGACAAGCCAACGAAAGCCCCGTCGGACCGGCCCCGATGATAATAACGTCCGTTTTGATTGCTTTCTCCATGAGTTCAATCCTGGCAATCGCACTTCTCATTCTGTCCGGAAAACCACTAACTCACACGAAATTCACCAAAAAGCGCGAAGTAATCCAGTACTATCATTCGATAGTTTTGTAAATTTGCCTGACCGTTTTGCGCAGTTTTGAAACCGCGTCGGTAGCGGGAATGGCGTTTGCCCTCGGAATGACGTTCGTGTTGAAAACAAGAAGCGAGGCCATTCGTTTCTTCGGGTCGAAATCGATATAGCTGATAAAGCCATTTTGATCGCCGCCGTGGCCGAGATGCGTGGGGCTCAGGCTTTGATCGAGAAAAAAAATAAGGCCAATGTCAGTCGTAAATCCGCTGTTGCCGTTGGCATCCAATTCTGCCCTTAGTTGCGGACGCCACATTTCTTCGAGCGAAGTACGTTTCAAAACCGAATCGTAAAGAACCGGGTCACTACGGTTCCCGGTTCTGACTCCGATCAGAAAATTCAGGTACTTGATCATATCCGAAACGGGCGCGTTCAACCCGCTGTTCGAAACGGTGACGCCGGTGTCGGCGTCAAATTTCCCTTCTGTCCTTTTGCCGTCTTCGATGTAGTACGAATGCGACCGGTATTTTAGCAAATGATACGGCGTCGCGTCGAAATAGCTGCGGTGCATTCCGAGCGGTTTGAAAATATTTTTGTCAACGTAAACTTCGTAATCTTCCTTCGTGATTGTCTCGATTATCCGGCCGAGATAAATTATGCCCGGATTCGAATAGCTGTATTTGCTGCCCGTCTTAAACTGCACCTCCGTAAATGGAAACATCGCCACCAGCTGCGACCATTCCCGCGGCTCGAACGGCTCCCACGGCTTATTGTTCCGCCACGGCCACGTGCCGTTTCTAAATCCACCCGAATGCGTTAAGACGTGGCGTATCGTGATCGCGTCCATCGATCCGTGTGTGTTGTGAATTGCACGCAGTTCGGGGAGATACTTTGTCACCGGATCATCCAGTTTCAAAAACCCTCTATCGCGCAGCTGCATGATCGCGATTCCCGTAAACGGTTTTGTGTTCGACGCCCAATGATAGATCGTATCGTCGTTAACAGGCTGATTTTTCTCCAGGTTTGCCACGCCGTAATGTTCGGTCGCAACGACGCTCATGTTTTTCAAGAACACAAAACTGCCGCCGACGATTCCCGCCTGTTTCATTTCATTTCGAAACAGCACGGTAAAGTCGGCGAACGCCTTATCCTGCCCGATTACGTTTTCACCCATCGCCATCAACACAATAAACACGGAGAGTAAACCTATTCTCATCCCCGGAATTTTATCCGATTAAAGGCGGAAACACGACCGGAAAGGCGCGTGCCTTGTCGGCTGTCGGGCACACTCGCTACCCCTCATGTTTCTGCCTGTACTACAATAGACCTTTATGAGCGTTTACGAAGAGCTTTCCGAATCTCAACAGTTTGCTGCCCGGGTCATTGCCGACCACGCGCGTTCGACTGCGTTCGCCATCGCAGACGGCATTTTGCCCGGTAACGAGGGACGCAACTACGTTTTGCGCAAAATAATGCGCCGCGCGATTTACCACGGCCGCGAGCACCTAGGATTCAAGGAAGCATTCTTCTACAAAGTCTGCGATTTCGTCATCGATCAAATGCACCCAGCGTACCCCGAACTCGAAGCTCAACGCGAGTTCATCGGCAAAATGGTGCGGCTTGAGGAAGAACGTTTTGGAGGCACATTAGCAGTAGGCCTAGAGAAAACGGGAAAACGTTTAGAAGAGGTTCTTCCCCTTACGTTCGAAGGTGCGTTTGCTCAAGTTGACTTGACAGAGCTTGCACAAGATTTTGCGCCGCTATATGACACGTACGGCGTGCCCGCAGACCTGCTCTTCGTTATGATTTCGGGTCGAGTGGATGAGATTAACGAGAAGCGACCTGAAGGATCAAAGTTTCCTCAAATCGAACCCGAACAGTTCGCAGACGGTATCGAACGTGCTATTCAAGAATTACAAAAGCAATCGGATATTGGCCGGACGCAGCGAAAATCGCAGATCAGCCCGATGTACGCCGAGATTCTCGACGAGGTCGGCCCGAACAAATTTCATGGCTACGACGTGACGCAGCTCAAAGGCGCGAAAGTCGCCGCGATCCTCGATGGCGAAACAAGAAAAGATTTATTCACCGAAGGCGAGCAGGGCAGCATCGTTCTCAACGAAACGCCGTTCTATGCCGAGTCCGGCGGGCAGGTTGGCGATACGGGTAGGATTGTTTCCAGCGCCGCGAGCTTGACAGTTGCTGACACGTATTCGCCCGTCACCGGACTAATAATCCACAAGGTCACGGTCGAAAAAGGAGCGATAAAAATCGGTGATGAGGTTGTCGCATCGGTCGATGCCGAGAAACGAGATGCGACAAGGCGAAATCACACAGCCACTCATCTCGTCCACGCGGCGCTCAAGGAAGTTCTCGGCTCGCATGTCAAACAGGCAGGCTCGGTCGTCGCGCCGAATTACCTGCGGTTCGACTTCACGCATTACCAGCCGATGACCGCGGATGAGCTCCCCGAGATCGAAGATCTGGTCAACCGCTACATCCTCGAAAACGAGCCGGTAAACACCACCGTGATGGCCGTTGAGGAGGCGATGCAAAGCGGTGCCGTTGCGCTCTTCGGCGAAAAATACGGCTCCGAGGTGCGAGTGCTGAGCGTCGGCGAAGGCGTGTTTTCGAAAGAGCTTTGCGGCGGCACGCACGTTCGCGCGACCGGCGATATCGGCAGTTTTAAGATCATTTCGGACGAGGCGATTGCTTCCGGCATCCGCCGCATTCGGGCGATAACGGGTTTCGACGCGTTCGAAAGATTTCGCGAAGACGAACGGCTTATCGACCGCAGTCTGGCCGCGCTTAAGACTCAGCGCGATCAGCTTCCAAACGCTGTCGAAAAATTACAGGACGAGCTTAAACGCACCCGCAAAGAAATCGACGAGCTCAGGCTAAAAATCGCCACCGGTGCGAATGGCGCATCCGGCTCAAACGGCGACGAACCGAAAACGATCGCCGGCATCAAGGTGCTCGCCAAAACCGTCGCCGGTCTCGACGCAAACGCCGGCCGTCAGCTTTCCGACACCCTGCTCGCACGACTAAAATCAGGCGTCGTAGTCCTGGGCCGCGAATCCGAAGGAAAGGTCGGCATTATCGTACGCGTTTCCGACGACCTCACCGACAAGATAAAAGCCGGAAACATCATCAAAGAGATCGCTCCCATTGTCGGAGGAAAAGGCGGCGGCAAACCCGATATGGCCGAAGGTGGCGGCACGATTCCCGAAAAACTTCCCGAAGCTATCGAAAAAAGTCTCAAAGTAATTGAAACTTTTCTCACCTCCTGACACGTTTACATAACTGGCAACTTTGAACTTCCCCAGGCGTGAAAGGCGTGGATTCTTGTCACGTATTTCTTGCGGCTTTGCGGCAGTGCGATGAGCCTCTTGCTCCCCGGGAAATTGCAAAATTCGGTTCGAGGCTCCGCCTCGACAAGGCGACAAACACCGCGATAAGACAACTCGTAAGCGATGTTTCAACCATCCAGTTTTTGTCACATCACTTCCGCCGACGGTGTTTATATAATACGTAGCGGTGTCTGAATTCGTGGTCATGATTTCAGGTCAGCAATTTGGGAGATACGAAATCCGGTCAAAGCTCGGCGAAGGCGGGATGGGCGAGGTTTACGCGGCTACCGATTCCGAGCTCGGCCGCAGCGTCGCGATCAAATTGTTACCGACCGAATTTACCACCGACCCTGATCGCCGCGGCCGCTTTCGCCAGGAAGCCCGCGTCGTGTCCGCGCTAAATCATCCGAACATTCTCACCATCTACGAGATTAGGGAAAACGAGCACGGCAGCTTTCTCGCCACCGAATATGTCGAGGGCCGCACGGTCCGCGACGTGATAAAAAACGAAACGCTCTCTTTGCCGCGGACGCTTCGCATTATCGAGCAGGCCGCGAACGCACTAGTTGCCGCCCACGCCGCCCGCATCGTCCATCGCGACATCAAGCCGGAAAATATAATGCTGCGCCATGATGCGATCGTGAAGGTGCTCGATTTCGGCCTCGCCAAGCCTAACGAAGAAATCATCAGGCGCTCCGACACCGAAAATAACAAAACCGTGCCCGGTACCGTGATGGGCAGCGCCCGCTATATGTCGCCCGAGCAGGCACGCGGGCAGGATTTGGACGAGCGTACCGATATCTGGAGTCTCGGCGTCGTGCTTTACGAAATGCTAGCTGGCCACGCTCCGTTCGATGGCGAAAGCACGGCCGAGACGCTCGCCGCCGTAATTTACAAAGATCCCGAGGCGATACAGCACGCCTTGCCTAACGCGCCTCTCGAGCTGCAGCGAATTTTGCGCAAAGCTTTGCAAAAAGACCGCGACGAGCGTTATCAAAGTGTTAAGGATTTTGCGCTCGACGTAAAAGACTTGCTCTACGATCTTGAGCACGTAAACAGCGGCGACCGCGTCGGGCATACCACATCTTCCCCCGAATTCAGCGAAAACCCAACGATCATCCACCGAACGATCAGCGCGAATCATCCGACCAACGAAACTGCTGCGGCGAGGACGGCGCGTTACGGCCTCGGGAATCAGCAATCGGTCGATCGCAAAATCCTCAAACGGGCGCTTATCGCCGCTCTGTCGCTATTAGTATTGTCGGCCGCTGCCTTTGGCGTCTACAGCCTTTTCGCTCCGCGTGATGAATTTACCGGCGCCGCGTTCGAAAAAACACAGGTTTCGCGCATCAACTCGGACGGGAAAGCGATGCAGCCGGCCATTTCGCCTGACGGCCGATACATCGCCTACGTAAATGGCGAATTAGGCAGCCGCAGTATAGTCATCCGCCAAATCGCGACTAATAGCACCGTTACGGTCGTGCCCGAAACCAATTTGAATCTGCACTCGATCACCTTCTCGCCCGATGGCGATTTTGTCTATTACTGCGAAACGCGCAGCGACCACGTTATCAGCACTCTTTATCAAGTGCCGACCCTTGGCGGCAAACCGAAAAAGTTGATCGAAGATGTCGACAGCGCCGTTACCTTTTCGCGCGACGGCAAGCGGTTTGCATTTATGCGGCACGTCTCGAACAACAATTCCGACAACATTTTTATCGTCGATGCCGCTACGCTTTCAACCGAGCCGTTGTTCTCCACCATCGGCAGCGAATACACCTTTTTCTCGAACCGCATGGCGTGGTCGCCTGACGGCCGCCGTATCCTCCTCGGCGCGGGAAAGCGGCAGAGCGGCTTTGTAACCCGCACCGACATCGCCGAGATTTTAGTTGACGAGAAAATTATCCGCCGCCTTAATCCTAAAGACTTTTTCTGGGTCGGAAACGTCGTGTGGCTTGACGACGGCTTGGGATTTTTATTCACCGGAAAGGAAACGATGAACAGCCACGCGCAGATTTGGCGGTCGTCGTTTCCGGCGTGGAGTGCAATCCAGGTAACCAACGACTTTAACGATTACCAAAGCCTGAGCATCTCGGCCGATGGCCGCAGCGTCGTCACAGGCAAGGGCGATACGAGCTCGGCCATCTGGCGGTACACGCCAGGGACGAAAGCGAGCGCGCAGGTGACGAATGAGACGCGGAATATGGAAGGCGCCTCCGGCATCGTTTCAACACGCGACGGCAAATTAATTTACACGCGCTCCGAAGGCAAAAAGGCGGATATTTGGATCGCCGACGCCGACGGCAAAAATGCACGATCGCTATTTGCCGACAACGGCTATGCCGTCGCCCCGGGTGTCACGCCCGACAATCGGTATGTCATCTTCAATTTGCAAAAGGACAAGAACGCCGGAATCTGGCGGATGGACATCGATGGTAAAAACGTTACGCGCCTTACCGAGGAAAACCCGGATTTCGGCGACGTGAATCCTCAACTGTCGTCCGACGGAAAATTCGTGATTTTTCAGCGACATTTGTCCGCCACCGATAAGCACATTCTCGCCAAAGTGCCGGTCGCGGGCGGTCCGACCGAGATCATTTATTCGGACGCCAATCGCAATGCATTTCAACCACGAATCTCACCCGATGGCAGGCGCATCGCATTCATTAGCTACGACGTTAATACCTATGATCAAAAGCTCAGCATCGCCCTTTTAGAACCCGGCACGACCGGCCGCACGGAACGGGATCTGGAATACAATTTGATCAATCAATTCTTCTGGGCACCCGACGGCCGTGACCTGACAATTCTCACCAACCGCAGCGGCGTGCAAAATCTGTGGCGAATGCCAATCGACGGCTCCGCGCCGACCCCTATCACCGACTTCAAAACGGGCCGCGTTCTAAACTTTGCCTGGACCGGCGACGGCAAATCCCTGCTCATCGCGCGCGGCAACACCAACAACGACCTCATCC
>JBHENZ010000300.1:0-2621 GCA_046261815.1 Pyrinomonadaceae bacterium
GTTGTAGTAGGCACGACGACAGTGATCGTGATTGCGGCATTTGTTTCGGGCATCGACGCTCGGGTATCGAAGGAGATCGAGTCTTTTGGAACGAATTCGATTTACGCCTTTAAGTTCGAACCCGGATTCAACTTCAACCCATCGGCGGAAGAACGCATGCGAAAACCTCTTACCGAAGAGGACGCGGACGCCATACGGGCCGAATGCGTGAACTGCGAGTATGTCAGTCCGTTTATGTCGCCGGTCGACTTTATTGGCGGGCCGTTCGCCGAGCGAATCAATATACGCAACCGGGATATCGAAATGACGAACGCAACGGTGCAGGGCGCGTCGTCGGACTATTTTCAGATGGGCGTGACGACGCTCGCCGAGGGAAGATATTTCACCGCCGAGGAAGAGGCGCATCGCGGCAAGGTTGCCGTAATCGGAATCGATGTCGCCAATACGCTTTTTCCTTATTCGAACGCCCTGGATCAGGAGATTCAGGTCGAGGGCCGTAACTATCGTGTGGTCGGCGTGCTTAAGGAGCGGGAAATTTTCCTTGTCGGCTCCGAAGATCCTAACAATGAGAACAAGGCGGTTTATCTGCCCTTCAAAACGATCAAGCAGCTTTATCCGAAAAACGAAGATTGCTTTATCATGGCCACGTCGCGGCCCGGAAAACTCAACGATGCACTCGAAGAAGTGCGGGCGATTCTGCGGCGACAGCGTAAAGTGCCGACCGGCAAGCCGGACAACTTTGGCGTTCAAACATCCGACCAGATCATCACTCAATTTGGTGCCATCACGGGAGGCATATTTTTGTTGATGGTCGCGATCTCGAGCGTCGGGCTGCTAATCGGCGGTATCGGGGTGATGAACGTGATGCTTGTTTCCGTGACGGAGCGGACCCGCGAGATTGGCACACGCAAGGCAATCGGTGCGAGAAAGCGCGACATTATTACGCAGTTTCTGATCGAAGCGGCGACGCTGACGGCGATCGGCGGCCTCCTGGGAATTGCGATCGGTTTGCTGCTCGCATTCGCAGTAAGCTTTATTCTGCCGACGTATGTTCCCTTGTGGGCTCCGGTCGTTGGCTTGGCGGTCTCGGTCGGAATCGGGCTCCTATTCGGATTGCTTCCCGCCTGGAAGGCCGCTCGGCTTAATCCAATCGATGCGCTGCGCTACGAATAGAAAAACGAAAGCGCCGCTCTGATCACTCAAAACGACGCCTTCATTTTTAACTTCAACGAAAAGGCCGAAGCCTCTCGACAAAGTTGGTTGCGATTCAAACATGTACACGTATTGAACCGCTGATTTTGTATCCCGAAGCGGCCCAAGCGGTGAGCTCGACGCTCCGGTCAGCACCCAAATTGATAAACAACTTGTCTGCACGCGAGGTGCACGGTGCCGTTAGGTTTTTGTTGTGGTGGCTTTTCCTCCACCGCCGGTTACGTGCCCGGCAACGAGGCTCGACAATCTCTTGCGAGAATCGAGCGGCATATGCACCCGACAGGTTTGATCAATCCTGTGGGCGTTATCCGTTTTTATCCGGATAACCCGAAAACCATCCGAAGATCGTTTTCTCGCCAAGCCTTTCGGCTTCGGAACAAGGCGTCATGGCAGCGTCATTTCCGCTTTCGGCTGCCCTCGAAGGTTGCGTCACCGCATCCGTCGCCGATCCTCATTCCGGTCAAAACGCCCGTAAGCAATCTCGACTGTGTAGTCATCTTACACGCGAAATCTGTGATGTCAAGTAGAAAATACTTTAAGTTTTGTCCTTGTTTTATAAGGGTTTTGTGGAAATCTTGTGGATAAAGACTCGCGAGGGCTGTGGATAAAAATGTGGAAAATAGAGCAAGGTTTTTGTTGTCAAACTTTACCGATCGCATTCTAAAGTTGCCTTAATACAACAGCCTCCCGAACGGACGACGAAAATCGTAGAAAAAAATTCTTTTGCAGGAAAGAAATTTTGAAAAGACCTTTAAAACGAAAACACACGGCAAAATTTGCCGTGCATTCCCGGAATTATCTGCATCGCGGCAGCTATTGTGCTATCGCGAGTTCCGGCGCGCCGTCAGCATACACACTGATGAACTTGCCCTTTTGTCCCTTGTCCTCAAATTTAACAAAGCCTTCGATTAGCGCGAACAATGTGTCGTCCTTACCACGGCCGACGTTTTTGCCGGGCTTCCATTTTGTACCGCGCTGGCGGGCAAGAATGTTGCCGCCGAGCACGTGCTGGCCCCCAAACTTTTTCAAACCTAAACGCTGAGCCGCCGAGTCGCGGCCGTTACGTGATGAACCTACTCCTTTCTTGTGTGCCATTTTGCAATTTTGAATTTAGAATTTTGGATTTTGGATTCAGAATCCGGACGCTAACGCTCCCGGTTCGGAAATAATCCGTAATCCGCGTTCCTCCTAGATCTTCTCGATCTTAATCTCCGTGTAGCCCTGGCGATGGCCTTGGGTTCGTTTGTATTGCTTGCGGCGTTTCTTTTTGAAAACGATCACTTTCTCGCCGCGGCCGTGACTGACGACGGTTGCCGAAAGTTTGCCGGGGCCGATTTTTGCGTCTTTGGCTTCGCCGGCGACCAGCGTTTCGATTTCGACCTCGTCGCCTTTCTTGGCATCTATAGTCG
>JBHENZ010000301.1:0-11335 GCA_046261815.1 Pyrinomonadaceae bacterium
TGCTATACCTTCAGGCACGCGGGCGAAAACGATCGGTGCTATGCACGGGCTCGGTAACGTATTCGCGTTGATTTTATTTGCCGGCAGCTGGTGGCTGCGGTCGGACGTGCCTGCGCGGCCGGAAACATTGGCGAGCGTAATTTCGTTTGCTGGTGCGGCCGTTGCTGCGGTGGGCGGCTGGCTCGGCGGCGAGCTTGTCGAGCGGCTCGGCGTGGGCGTCGATGACGGCGCACATTTGAACGCACCGAGTTCCCTTTCCAGCTCCTCGGCATCCGCAACGGATAATTCTTATGCCAAGGCGGCGACAGAGGCGAAGTAGATTTATATGAATTTGAAACCTTTGAATGAACAGGTGATGGTAATAACAGGAGCCTCGAGCGGCATCGGGCTCTGCACCGCACGGATGGCGGCCGAGCGCGGAGCGAAGTTGGTACTCGCCTCACGGAATGAAGGAGCGCTCGGCATTCTGGCCGACGAGTTGCGGCAGAACGGCGCGGACGCGACCCATATCGCGGGCGATGTCGGCAATGAAGGTGACGTGAAAAGAATTGCCGCCGAAGCCTTGAATCGATACGGAAGATTCGACACGTGGGTGAACAATGCCGGTGTTTCGGTATACGGCGAGATGCTGGATGTGCCCATCGAAGATTTTCGCCGTTTGTTCGAGACAAATTTCTGGGGTGTGGTTCACGGCTCGCTAACGGCCGCCCGGATATTGGAGATGAGCGGGGGTGCGATCATCAATGTCGGTAGCACGCTGTCGGATCGAGCGATCCCGCTGCAAGGGATGTATAGCGCATCCAAACACGCCGTCAAGGGATTCACGGACGCGTTGCGGATGGAGCTCGAATCGCGCAAGCTTCCGATTTCGGTCACGCTCGTCAAACCAAGTGCGATCGATACGCCGTACAAGGAACACGCGCGGAACTATATGGAAAACGAGCCCGAAAATCCGCCGCCGGTGTATGCACCTGAAACTGTGGCCGAGACGATTTTGCACTGCGCCGAAAATCCGGTGCGTGATGTGTTCGTGGGTGGCGGAGGCAAAGCGCTTTCGATGATGGGCAAATTTGCACCGCGCCTAACCGATAAGTATATGGAAACGATGATGCTGGATGCGCAAAAATCAGATCGGCCAGGCGGCAATAATGGACGAGAAAGTTTATACGAACCGAACGACAACAGACTATTGGAGCGCGGCGGCTACGAAGGTCATGTTTCTGAGTCGAGCATCTACACGAAAGCGAGCCTTCGTCCGGTGCTGACAGGCGGCTTGGTTGCGCTCGGCGCGGCCGGACTTGCCTATTCGCTGTACAACCGAAGGTAATATGCGGAAGCCCGCGCGCAGGTAAGGGCGTAATGTTCAATTCGGCCATCACACACTTACTTACGGGCGGAATTCTGCGTTTTGCGTGCTTCGGCCAGGAACCTTGACTTTTTAGACAAATGGCCGCTTATTGGAAAAGTGATCTCCATAACGGAAAGCGATAACCCAAAAACATCGAAGATCGATGTGGCGACGACAATGGAGGCGGTTCGGCTAATAAACGACGAGGACAAGCTTGTTGCCGAAGCGGTCGAAAAAGTGTTGCCGCAAATCGAGCAGGCAATCGAGAAAATCGTCGAACGACTGGAAATAGGCGGGCGACTTTTTTACGTCGGAACCGGCACAAGCGGGCGGCTCGGTGTGCTGGATGCGTCGGAAATTCCGCCAACCTTCGGCGTATCTTACGAACTGATTCAAGGCGTAATCGCCGGCGGCTACGACGCTCTCTACAAAGCGACGGAAGCAAGCGAGGACAATAAATCGGCCGGTGCCGAAGATTTGAAAATCCGCGGCCTTCACCAGGGCGACGCCGTCGTCGGCATCGCCGCTTCCGGCCGCACGCCTTACACGGTCGGCGCACTGGATTTCGCACGGCAACTCGGCTGTTTCACGGCTTGCATCGTCTGCAATCCGGATTCGCCACTTACGAAAGAAGCGGACATCGCCATTGTGCCCGTTGTCGGCCCGGAAGCAATCATCGGATCGACCCGCATGAAGGCCGGAACGGCACAGAAGATGGTGCTGAATATGATCTCGACGGTGGCGATGATTAGGCTCGGTTACGTCACGGGAAACCGTATGACGAATATGCATTCGTCGAACGAAAAACTTCGCGAACGCAGCGTACGTATTTTGTCCGCGGAAGCGGGAATCGATGCGGCTACCGCAGAAAATGCGTTCCGTGACGCGGACGGCGATTTACGAAAGGCAATTGTGATGTCATGTAGCGGTGCCTCGAGAGAAGCTGCCGCGCAGGCTCTATCGAAGAACAATTTTGTTATTGAACGAGCAGTTAAATTTTTGAAGCGTAGCTCCCCGGTTAATTCAGGACAACCTTCGGACAAACTGACGAGTAAGTGAAAACTGAAAATACAATTGTTAACCGCTAACATTTTCAGTTTTCATCTTTTCGGTTTTGAGTTTTTCGAAATTTTCGCGGCAAACTGCGACTGATTGAATGCAAACGCTCGACCTAATAATTATTGTTGCTTACCTGTTTGGGATCACTGCATTCGGGATTTTCTTTTCCGGGAAGCAGGAGACGACCGAAGATTATTTTGTCGGGGATCGAAACGTGCCGTGGTGGGCGATCGCGATGTCGATCGTGGCGACGGAGACGAGCACTATTACGTTTGTATCGGTGCCGGGAATTGCGTTTGCACGCGGCGGTAATTTTCAGTTTTTGCAGCTTGTGTTTGGGTACATGCTCGGTCGCGTTGTGATCTCGCTGATTTTTATTCCGTTGTATTTTAAGGGCGCGCTACAAACGGTTTATCAATTGTTGGGGGAACGATTCGGCAGCAAGGTGAAGATGCTTGCGTCGTCCTTGTTCGTCGTGATGCGAAACATCGCCGATGGCATTCGTCTTTTGTTGACGGCCATCGTACTTGCGGCCGTATACCGTTCGTTCTACCCCGGGGCCGATGCGACGACGGTAATTATCGGGTCGATCATTTTGCTCGGCGTCGTTATGATCGTGTTCACGTTTTACGGCGGGATGGAGGCCGTGATTTGGGTCGAAGTCGTGCAGCTTGTGGTTTACATCGGCGGTGCAATCGCAGCGGCCATTGTTTTGATTCAGAATATCGACGGCGGTTTGGCAGGGGCCGTCTCGATCGGGCAGCAATACGATAAATTCGACGTATTCGATTTTAATCTCGACTTTGCAAAAACTTACACGTTTTGGGGCGGGTTGCTCGGCGGGTGTTTTCTGACGATGTCGACGCACGGCACAGACCAGTATCTTGTGCAGCGATATTTATGCACAAACAATACATCAAGCGCTTCGCTGGCGCTTCTTTCATCGGGCGCGGTGGTGCTTGGGCAGTTTATTGGATTTTTATTCATCGGCATGCTGCTCTTCGCATTTTACACACCTTACAATGCGGCCGAATATACGCAGGCGGGCGTGCCGGCAACGTTTCCGTTCGCAAAAGGCGATCAGGTGTTTCCCGATTTTATCACGCAGCACATGCCGCCGGGATTGTCAGGGCTAGTCGTTGCGGCTATCTTCGCCGCGGCACTTTCGTCCTCCTTAAATTCGATTGCCGCAACGGCGACAAACGATTTGTACAAACCATTCGCACGCGACAAATCGGACAGGCATCTTGTGCGATTTGCGGGTTGGCTCACCGTGTTTATCGGGATCGTGCAGGTAATCGTCGCAATCGCGTTTATGGCGACGGGCGAATCTGCGTTGAATCTTGCCCTTTCAGTTGCATCTTTATTTAATGGGCCGGTCCTCGGAGTGTTCCTGGTGGGAACATTCCTGAAATCTGCAAAAGAAAAACACGCGCTCGCGGGAATGGTAGCGAGCATGATGTTGATGATTTACATCTTATTGGCATTTAATGGCTTTGTCCCCGGACCGAAGATCGCCTGGCCGTGGTATGCGATGATCGGCAGCATTGTTACTTTCACATTTGCATTTTTGGCGAGTTTAGTAAGCCCTGGAAATAATGATGATGTTCTTGACTAGCTTTCTTCTACTATTCGCAACTGTTTGGAGTTCAGTTTTGTCCGTGTCTCCGCATCTCGGCGGTGAAAGAACCCCCTCGATTACGCAGGCGATTCCGACTTTGTCGCCTCGCCGGTTAGAGCCGTCCAAGAAAGCATGGAGCTGGGCTGATGACCAGCTGAAGAAAATGTCGACTGACGAAAAAATTGGCCAGCTCGTTCACATCGGCATCAACGCGCGGTATGCACATCGCGACAGCGCATTTTTCAAAGATTTGCAGCGGCACGTTGTCGAAAACAAGATCGGAGGCGTGATATTTTTTGGCGCTCCGATTTATGAAACGACGATTATCGCCAATCGCATGCAGGAGATGGCCGAGACGCCGCTGCTGATGTCGCTAGATGCGGAAACCGGCATCGGGATGCGGTTTGAGGATGCAATAAATTTTCCGTGGGCGATGGCGGTGGCGGCGACGGGAAATCCGGATTACGCGCGACGCGTCGGTGAAATCACGGCCCGCGAGGCACGCGCCATCGGAATCCAGCATGTTTATTCGCCTGTGCTCGATGTGAACAACAACCATGCGAATCCCGTGATCAATGTTCGCAGCTTTGGCGAGGACCCGGACGATGTTGCGAAATTCGGTATCGCGTTTATCGAAGGGTTGCAGTCGGCCTGCGTACTCGCTACGGCCAAACATTTTCCCGGCCACGGCGACACGAACATTGATTCGCATCGCGGTCTGCCAATCATCGATTTGCCGCGTGAGCGCTTGAGCAAAATCGAGCTTGTGCCCTTTCGTCGAGCGGTCGAGGCCGGCGTCGGTTCGATAATGATCGCCCACATCGCCCTGCCGCAGATCGACGGCGAAGAGATACGGCCGCTTAAGCAATTTATTCAGGGTGATGCCGAACACGGTGCGGAGATCGTAAATCAGAAGGCAACCGTGCCCGCGACGCTTTCTGCAAAAGTACAGACGGACATTCTGCGAAACGAGATGAACTTCAAAGGCTTGATCGTGTCTGACGCGATGAGCATGAGCGGGCTAACAATTTATTTCACGCAGGAAGAAGCGGGCGTCCGCGCGTTTCTCGCCGGCACGGACATTCTCGAAAAACCTGCCGACGTCGACGCAATGCTGCGAGGGCTGCGAGCTGCCGTAGCCTCAGGACGCATTTCGCAAGAAAGGTTGAACGAATCGGTCCGCCGCCAGCTTGCGTGGAAATACGAGCTAGGCCTTGCGAAACAAAAAATTACGCCGATCGACCAAATCGACCGCGTCGTTTCAGGAGCGGAAAGCCTTGCGCTGACCGACGAGATCGCGCAAAAGGCGATTACGCTTGTGCGCAACGATGGCAACATGCTGCCGCTGAACCGCGAGCAAAAGATCGTCGTGCTCGGCATCTCGAACGGATTCGACGGCGGTTCGGTGATGAATCCGCTGCTTCAAACTTTACGACAAAACGGTGTTCGATTCGTTCCCGCTTACATTCAGGAAAATTCATCGGCTGAGCAGTTTGCCGCTGCGCGAAAAGCAGTAGGCGAGGCCGACATGATAATCGTCGGTCTTTACGGACGCGTGCGCTCGGGTGCAAAGAACAGCGTCGGCATTCCCGAAAACGGGGCGACCCTCTTGCGCGAAATCCTTGCCGCGGACAAAAAAACGATCGGCATCAGCTTTGGCAATCCGTATATTCTCGGTAATTTTTCGCAAATGAAAACGTACATCGTCGCATATGGCGACATGGCAAGTCTGCAGCGGGCCACGGCGAGTGCGATCTTGGGCAAACACGAATTTTCCGGCAAGCTTCCGATCTCGCTGCCAGGATTGTACAGTCGCGGGACTGGATTGCAGATTAAGAAATAGTTCGCCGCAGATGTACGCGGAAAAACGCAGATCTCTGAATTCCTAACCCGCGTTTTTCGGAGTGTGTCCGCGGCCGATTTGTTCGATTCACTATGAGCCAACCTTGGGAAATCGAGAAGTTTCTCGAAGTAAAAAATAACCAACTGTACATCGACGGCGTTTCGGCCGTCGAACTTGCAAAAGAGCACGGCACGCCGCTGTTCGTCTATAGTGAAAATCGAATTCGTCATAACATCGCTCGCATTAAACGCGCCGAATCGCTGATCGGATGCCCGTTAAAAATCTGCTACGCCGCGAAAGCGATGTCGACGATGGGCATTCTGAAAGCTGTGAAAAACGCGGGCTGCGACATCGAGGTTAATTCGGGCGGCGAACTCTGGAAGGCACTCGAGATCGGGTTTCGGGGCGAGCAAATAATCTTCAACGGCACAAGCAAGGAAATCTGGGAAATCGAAGCCGCGATCAATGCCGAGATTTATGCGATCCAGGTCGACTCGCTTTACGAACTATCGCTAATCGAGGAAACGGCAATACGGCTCGGCAAACGTGCCAACGTCAGCCTCCGCCTTGTTCCGGAGATTCAGTCGGACACGCATTCCGGTTTGCAGACTGCGCTTCGCACCTCGAAATTCGGCATGATGCCGGATGAGGCGTTGGCTGCTTTTCACAAGTACAAGAATTCGCCGAACTTGAATCTCGCCGGTATTCATCTTCACATCGGCTCGCAAAACCCGAGCCCGATCGGCTATACAGAAGCGTTCCAAATTCTTTTCGATAATCTGATCAAAATATTCGAGGAGACGAACGTCAGGTTATCGCATATTAATCTCGGCGGCGGCTTTCCGGTCAGCTATCTTCGCGATGGAACGATCGAGCCGAGTTTTGCCCCCGAGCAACGCGATCTGTTCTCGGCCGATTTCGATCCGGCCGAGGCTATCAAAATTGCGTGGGAAACAGTCAAGAAAGCGGCCGAGGAAAATAAGACATCCGCTTTTCTCGAAAACATTACTTTGCTTCTTGAACCCGGTCGCAGCATTATTGCAGACACCGGCATCTGTCTCACCACAGTGCGAAACGCGAAGCAAAGACCCGTTTATCACCCCAAAGGAGCAAACTTGAAGCCTGGCGATACGAGAGAAGAGTTCGGGTTTGTCGATGCCGACCTTGGAATCCTCTGCCAATTCCCTAAGCTCGAAAGCGAAACATGGCTCTTGACCGACGCGGGATTTAACGTTCTGCTCTCAATGGAAACCTACAAGTGGTATTACCATCTGATATCAGCCTCTCGCGGAGAAGAGCCCGCGGTTCATCCCTATAAACTTGCCGGTCCGTTGTGTGACGGGGGCGATGTGTATTTCGACATTGAAGGCCAAGGGCGACTTCCCGATCACCGGCCGCTCCCGAAGAATGTACGCGTAGGCGAAATTCTCGCGCTTCTCAACTGCGGCGCCTATTCGCTTGCACAGGCGTCGCAGTATAACGGTCGATTTTTGCCAGCCGTGGTTCTGATAAAGGATAGGGCAGCGCCAGAGCTGATAAGACGACGTGATAGATTTGAAGACCTAGTCGGCAGCGATATCTTCTAAAAGACAGCTTTACCCGGCTCTCAACCGTCACCTTCCCAATCCCAAAATCGTGGCGATGGTGCTTTTGTTTTCATCGTTAAGCTGAAAATTCTCGGTTTCTACCAGCTCGGCAATGTCGGCCAGCGCCGCAACCCGGCTGCTTTCATCGCGGATAGCTGCGACTGTTTGCAGGTTCATGCGCGCTACCTCCTCGGCCTTTTCTTTTTCGCCCCAGCCAGCGAATCGTCGTGCGATTTCGTTGTACGCCGACGACCGCGAGGCCATTTGCGGAACGGTTTCCGCGAGGTGAAAACTTTCGTCGAGCAGCGTCCTGGCTATTTCGCGGGCGCCGGATTCTTCCTTGGCATCGCTCATCTTTATTAGCGCAAGCGCGCGTGCCGAGTCTTCGCCGATTGCGGTGAAAGCTTGCCGGGCGTGTGCATCCTCGTTGCGAAAGGTCAGGATTTCGGCGACCCGAGTAAGGGCTGCAGTCTTTTGCTCGTCGTCTTCGATTTCCGAGGCTATTTCTATCGCTCGTTCACTTTTTTCAAATCCGGCAAACTGCGCGGCGATAGTCGCGAAAAGCGTCTGTTTTGCGCGATTGCTCCGCGTTTCTATTTCTCGTTGGGAGCGTAAAACCTGCAAGGCTTCTTCAAGCGCCTCAAGGGCTTCGTCGCGCTCGCCCTTTTGCCAAAATGTTTGCGAATAGGCGAGCATGGCCGAGGCAATCTGAGTTTTATCCGTTACCAAATCTAGTGCCCGATCTGCCAAATCGATGCTGCCTGCACGAGCGAAGCCGGCCGCAACAGCCGCCAGGAAATTGTCGCGATGAATGTTATCCAGAACTTCGGCATATCGCTTTGCCTTATCAAAGGTCTCGATCGCTCGGTCGTTGCGCTTCGCATGAGTGAATTGATTTCCGATCTCGACGAAGGCCCGAATTCGTTCTTCGTCGTGTTCGATTTCTACGGCGGTCTCGGCGGCGCGTTCCAGGTACGAAACCACCTTTTCAGCGTTTTCCGCCAGGGAGATTTCAAGAAGAGCGTGCACGCGTGCGTTTGCAAATTCGATTCTTTTGAGCGTCGCATTTGCGGTGGGCCCGTCGGAGGATGCCTGCCGCGCGGCGATCGAAGCGAGCACGAAATCCGGATGTTCCATTTCGGCGGCGATCTCAAATGCTTTTTCGAACTGGTGCTTCTCAGCCTTTTTTATCCCAATGCGTTCGAAAGCCTCCGAGCGCAAACTCGGTTCTTCGACCGTTTCAACGAGCTGCAAGGCATAGTCGTCATCGTCGAGCTCTGCACATTTGTCGGCAACCGCCGTCAGCAGCCGATCTCGCGTGAACGGATCGTCGATCTTGTTCGCCAACTCGGCCGCCAAATCAACCTTGCCTTTTGCAAGATATCGCGGAATCACCGCCGCCATCGCCACGGCGTGTCCGTCTCTGCTCTTGATTCTTTCCGCGAGATACGCAGCACACGAAAGCAAATCGGTTTCGGCATCTTCCCAAGAAATTAAATGTTCGGCCATTGTGTCTCAGCCGTCGAGACTCGCGGGGAGCGGCGTAATTGAAAAATGGAGAATTGAAAATTGAATACAAAAGCTGCGGAGATCACCCCTGGCTTAATTTCTCAATCTCAATTCTCCATTTTCAATTATTTTCACTTCGCGTCTCGGCGGTAAAAATCTCCTACATAAACGCGCGGCGGATCGATTCCGGCCACCAGTCGTTCAAATTTTTCGCGACCCACGATGCACCCGCAGCACGCAGCTCGTCGGCCGAGACGGTGTTGGCGACGCCGAGTGCGGGCAAATCTGCGGCGCGGGCGGCTTCGATTCCAGGCGGCGAATCTTCGATCACAACGCATTCGCCGTGAACCATCGGCAGATGGCCTTTTTGAATTCGGGCAAGATCTATCTGCCGAAAACCTTCGCGGTAGCATTGCGGGTCGGGCTTCGGTTTGACTACTTCTTCCGCGCTAATGATTATGGAAAAGAAATCGGTCAAGCCGGTTCGTTCTAGAATGTATTCGATGTCGGCGATGTTCGACATGCTGACCACGCCAAGCTCGAACTCATTCGCCGCCTTGCGAATAAAGTTTTCTACGCCGGGAAACAGCGGCACTTCCGACGCAATCGCCTCACGCCACTTTTCCTGTTTCGCTTGATTTATCTGCAAAACCTTGTTCGCGTCAGGCGATTTTCCGACGCGCTGGTAAGCGACCGCGACAAAGGTTTTGTCGTCCATCCCGAGGCTTGACATATAATCTTCGCCGCTCAGAGCGATGCCCTCGCTTGCCAAAATCTCCTGGTACGCCCGCATCTGTATCGGCTCGTCATCGATAATGACGCCGTTGAAATCGAAAAGTAGTGCTTTTACAATCACCTATTTTTATCCCATCCCTTCGAACGATTCTAGATAGCGATACGCGAGGTCGCAAACGACGGGAACGCAGGCGTCCACAGGCAATCAACATAGTCACAAAAAGCGTTCCGCGATCATATTGCCCCTACCGAGAATTCCCTTTGGATCAAAAACGCGTTTCACTTCGGCCATTTCGTTCAAGTATCGCTCGCCCATCATCACGTGCAGATATTTTGATTTTAGCTTTCCTATGCCGTGTTCAGCCGAAACCGTGCCGCCGAGCATCATCGCTTGCGCAATGAACCGACCGTAAAGATGCCGCGCATGCTCTGCTTCAACATCGTTCTTTGGCAAAAGGTTAGCGTGCAAGTGGCAGTCGCCGATGTGGCCGAAGATGACGTAGTCGAGACCGTTTGCGTCGAGCCATTGCTTGTAAAAATGCAGAAAGCCGGAAAAATTCGCATCCGGCACCGCCATATCCGTGCCGATTTTCTTCTGCTTGTTTCGCACGACGCGCTCGTTGACCGCGACGGGCAGCGCGTGGCGAAACCCGCGCATTTTTTCGCGGTCTCGCTCCGCCGTCGTAAACCATGATTTTTCTAAATCTGCAGCGTGCTTCTCAAGTAGTCTATTCCATTGCTCGAGTAAACGGTCTTCGTTACCTGGCGTCGTTTCCTGCTCGAAAAAAATCGCCCCGGCCATCCCTGCTGGCGTTTCGGGAAATTTCTCCGAAATAAAACTTAAGGCACGATCGTCGAAATATTCGACAAGCGAAGCGTCAAAAACTTTACTCGATCGAGCATCCACGTCGGTAAGCACTGCACAGCCCGGAGTCGTGGGGTCGGAATAGCCAAAATCTTCAAAACCGCGATTTAGCCGGCGTCGGTTATCGAACGACGTCTGCCTCACTTCCTCGACGAAGGACAGAAGATTCTCGTTTCTCTCAAAGAAAACTATCCCGCTGAAAAAACCCTCTGGTTTGGAATCGAGTGAAAGTTCTACCTCGGTGATCGCACCTAGCGTACCCTCACTCCCGATAAAAAGATCGATCGCATCCATGCCGGGCGTGCAAAAATAACCGCTCACATTCTTGCGAACGTCCGGCCGCTCGTAGGTCGGAAGCGTCACCACGATCTCGCGACCTGACGCGGAGCTGAGAGTCAGCCTTCCCGATTCGTCCGCGAACGAATCGCCGCGTTCGATAGCAAGTAAGTCACCATCAGCAAGGATGATCTTTAGCCGTTTTACAAACTCGCGCGTCGCGCCGTATTTGAAACTTCTTGCACCGGAAGCATTCGTTGCGACCGTGCCGCCGATCTGGCAGCTCCATTCAGTCGGATCCGGCGGATAAAACAAGCCTTCCGCCTCGACCGCCTTTTGAAAATCACTCAAAATCACGCCCGGCTCGACCACCGCCGTCATCGTTTCACGACTGATCGACTTGATCTTGTTTAACCTTTCGAGCGAAAGAACGATCCCGCCATACGGCACCGCTCCGCCAACCGTCCCGGTTCTAGCACCCGAAATCGTAACC
>JBHENZ010000302.1:0-3924 GCA_046261815.1 Pyrinomonadaceae bacterium
GAAGAAAAATGGAGCCTCTCGCCAATCGCCTCAGGCCGCAAAATCTCGACGAGTTCATTGGCCAAAATCACCTTGTCGGCCAGGGTAAACCCTTGCGCCTTGCGATCGAGCAGGGTCATATTTTTTCGTTCGTACTCTGGGGCCCGCCCGGAAGCGGGAAGACAACGCTCGCACGGATTTATGCAAATGCGCTAAACGCCGAGTTTTATGAGCTCTCGGCCGTTTCGGCGGGCAAAGAGGATATTAGAAAGATCGTCGCGGCACCTTCGAGAATAGCGTCGGCCAATCTGCCGTTATTTGGAAATAAAAATGCAGACGCTCGTTTTCCCATAGTAGAAAAAGATTCGAACGTTTCCGTTCGCACCCATGTGCTATTCCTCGACGAAATACACCGATTCAACAAGGCCCAGCAGGATTTTTTGCTTCCGTTTGTCGAAAGGGGCGAGCTTGTTCTGATCGGCGCTACGACCGAAAATCCGAGTTTCGAAGTCATTCCCGCACTGTTGTCTCGCCTGCGCGTGTTCGTGCTCGAAGAATTGTCTGACGAGGATATGACCGCCATCATCGACCGCAGCGGTTTCGACCTTGACGACGCGGCAAAATCCTGGCTGATCGAGATGGCAAACGGCGACGCGCGACAAACGATCACGATGCTCGAAAATACCGCGCGGCTTTATGACGCGATCAACGTTGAAACTTTAAAAGAAACTCTCCAGTCCAAATTCCTCCGTTACGACAAGAAAGGCGAGGAGCATTACAACGTTATCAGCGCGTTTATAAAATCGATGAGGGCGAACAAGCCGGACGCCGCTCTTTATTATCTGGCGAGGATGGTCGAGGCCGGCGAAGACCCGAAATTCATCGCCCGCCGCATGGTCATCTTCGCCTCGGAAGACATCGGTCTCGCACAACCCACGGCACTCGTCGTTGCCAACGCTGTTTTTCGCGCCGTGGAAACGATCGGGATGCCAGAATGCGTTCTCAATTTGGCACACGGCGTGGCATACCTCGCGAATGCGGAAAAGGATCGCTCTGCCACCGAGGCCATCGGTGCCGCGATCAAAGATGCGAAAAAGCACGGCAATCTGCCAGTACCGATGCAGATTAGAAATGCGCCGACCAAATTGATGAAGCAATTAGGATATGGCAAGAAAAGCGGAGACCAATCCGAGGATCTGATGCCGAAAAAACTGAGCGGAAGAAAATATCTTGAGTGATTCAAAACAGATTATCTTTGCCAGTAATTTCTAATTTTCAAATCCAGCATGGGAAACGCGCAGTATTCGACGTTGCGGCCGGTTTCGCGTAGCTTTTGCACCATCGGAATAGCCGCGTCGGCATTTCGCGTGTGGACGATTATTGTTGCCGCACGTTGGAGCTCGGGCCGTTCGTTCAGCCATTCGGCCACGCCGAAGCCGGTGTTGGCGAAATCGTCGTGGTCGTTCGATTCGTAATGGTGCGGTAGGAGGTCATGGTCGAGAAAGATGGCGTCGTAGGTTTCATCGGCGAGCCTCTTTTTGGCCTCCGCAACCGTTTCGGCGACGACAAGCACATCACCGTCAAACCTTTTTTCGAACCAACGGTGCCGTCGTTGATCGTCGTCAAGCAGGAAAACACTGATGGGCGTCCGCTCCGCACTCAAATCGGCCAGGCCGAGCCGTATTAACAAGCTCCGCAAAATACTCATAAAACAAACTTAAAAATTCTTCCGCCCTTCAAATTTATCACAGCAACGCCGACCTATTGCAACTGAATTCGATTATTCTCACGACGGTTGAACTCTGTTAATTTAAAAGCGTGTTTCGCGGTGCTATAATTTTTTTCGCAATCGAGTTTCAGTCAAAGTCGTTTCTTTATTTGCGGGGTTTTTAACTCTCCTTCATGCCGGAATATTCTTCAACATTCAAGGGTGCTGCCGCTTCGACCAGCCACGATTCGGAGTTAAGCGAATCGTCCGACCTCCGAAGCGAAGTCGTTTGTCCCAGATGTTTCGGGTCGGGAATGGAGGTGATTCCCGGCAAGGGCGCGCGGCCTTGCTCGTGCCGCAGCCGCGGGGAAAATGCGAACCGCTTTGAGAAACTGCGTATTCCGAAGCGGTATTCCGCGTGCCATTTTAACAACTACGAGCCTAGGGGACAGTCGCAGAAAGGCGCCTTAAAGTTCGCCATGAATTTCACGAATGAGTTTCCAGTGGTTTCGCAAGGGCTCCTGTTCACCGGGCCGGTCGGCGTCGGCAAAACTCACCTTGCCGTATCGATTTTAAAAGGCCTCGCCGAGCGGGGCTGTTCGGGTCTGTTTCGTGAGTTCGGCGCGCTATTGAAAGAAATTCAGGATTCGTATAACCCCAGCACCAAAACATCCGAACTGGCCGTGCTTTCACCGGTGCTGAATGCGGATGTTCTGGTCCTTGACGAACTCGGGGCCGCAAAGCCTACCGACTGGGTGCGAGATACAATGGCGCACATAATCAACTCCCGATACAACGACAACAAGCTCACCATTTTTACGACGAATTACCCGGACGTTCGTTCAAAAGAAGGCGAAGAAATTCTTGAAGACAGAATAGGTGTTCGATTACGATCTCGCCTTTTCGAAATGTGCCGAACCGTAACTGTTCAGGGGGAAGACTATCGTCGGCGGATGACTGGTCTCTAGGGAAAGAAATCGTTTCCTCCGTCAAATTACAGCCCGCAGCTTAGGTTTTAGTTTAATATAAATTCGATAGCCGAGAAGTGCCGACAGGGCTGCTGCGAAAAGCACCGGATAAAATAGATCCGACTTGACGATCATCCAGAAATGCAGCACGCCGAGCACGCCGACCACGTACGAAAGCTTGTGCAATCTCGCCCAATTCTTGCCACCCAAACGCTTGACCATTTTATTTGTTGAGGTCGCAGCAAGCGGAACCATTAGCAAAAAAGCGAGCATCCCGACCAGTATAAAAGGCCGCTGAATCACGTCTTCGGCGATTAGCATTAGCTCGCCCGCCTTGTCAAAAATGCTGTAGGTAACCAAATGAACGCAAATATAAAAAAAGGCGATCAGGCTAATTAAGCGGCGGTACTTGATCAAACCGTTCCATTCGAAAATTCTTCGCAGCGGCGTAACCAAAAGGCTGACGAGCAAGAAAATTAATCCGATTACGCCCGTCGCACGCAGAAAAAACTCGACCGGATTCGCCCCGAGCCGACCGCTCCACCAATCGAAAAGCATCAACGCGAGCGGCAGCCCGGCATTAAAGTAAATAATGAATTTATAAAACGTAACGTCCTGCATCAAAAATACTTCCGTAAATCCATTTCGGCGTAGAGCGACGCAACCTCGTCACCGTATCCGTTAAACATCTCTGTTTCGCGTAGGGCAAGCTCGCCGATCCGTCGCTCGCGCGCCTGCGACCAGCGTGGATGATCGACGGTCGGATTTACATTCGAGTAAAAACCATATTCGTCCGAGTTCGCGGTGTTCCAGGTCGTTGGCGGCTCGGTCTCGGTAAGCTTTATCTTGACGATCGACTTTATGCTTTTGAAACCGTACTTCCACGGCACGACGAGCCGTATCGGAGCACCATTCTGATTCGGCATCTGTTTGCCGTAAAGGCCGGTGGCCAAAATCGTAAGCGGATGCATCGCCTCGTCCAGGCGAAGTCCCTCGACGTACGGAAAATCGATTCCCGCGGAAAACTCCGACTGCATTATTTCCGGATCGTAAAAGGTGTGAAACGCGATGTACTTAGCCGTGCTGAGCGGCTCGACCGCGGCGAGAAGCTTAGACAGCGGAAACCCGACCCACGGAATTACCATCGACCAGGCCTCAACGCAGCGAAAGCGGTAAATACGCTCTTCCTGATCGAAATTTAGCAGCGCATTGATATCAAAGATTTTCGGCGCCCGAACTAAACCGCCGACCTCGACGGTCCACGGTCGG
>JBHENZ010000303.1:0-7623 GCA_046261815.1 Pyrinomonadaceae bacterium
GCGAGCCGGTGACGCCGCCCGAAGCGTTTGAGCGACGTTTGAAAAAGATCTCGTCGGCCGTTCGCGAGCTGATGCAGATGCCGGATGTGATCGGCGCGATTGAGATCGAGAACATCAATGCGCTGCGCCGCCTCGCCGAGCAGATAAATAAAGACGCCGTCGCCGCCGGAAAGCCGAACCCGAAATACGAAGCTCACCTTTTCGAAGGCAACGACGACCGCGGTATCGATAACGGGTTTTTGCTAAAGACGTCGCGCGTTAGGATGATCGAGGTAACACAGCTTGGGAAGGACGAGAAGTATAAAAACCCTGTTACCAAAGAAGATGCGTTTTTGAATGATCGCACGCCCGTGATGTTGCGAGCTTCCGTAACGAATGCGAAAACGACCCTGCCGTTCGAATTCACCGTAGTTGTGAATCACTTAAAATCCTACAGCGGCTTTAACGATCCGAAACAGATGGAAAACGTGCGGCTAAAGAAAAAGCTGCAAGCCGAATTTCTCGCCCGCTGGATCGCCGAACGGCAAAAGGCAAATCCGGCCGAACGCATCGTGCTGCTTGGCGATTTTAATTCCTACCAATTCAGCGACGGCGTGCTGGATATGATGGGCACGATAATTGGCAGGCCGGCCGCACGCAACGCCGTAATGATCTCGGCCGACGACCTGGTGAATCCCGATCTGATTAATCTGGTAGATGTGATAGACCCCGCACAGCGATATTCATTTATTTTCGACGGCAGCGCGCAAGTGCTCGATCACATCCTGGTCACGGAGAATTTTCGAAACCATGTGGCGGGCTTTGGTTATCTTCGCGTGAACGCGGATTATCCCGAGATTTATCGAAACGATGCAGCCCGGCCCGAACGCTTTTCCGACCACGATCCCGCCGTTGCATATTTCAATATCGAACCAAGTCGGAAACGGGACGGGTAGCGACCGGGCTCTTAATCCTCAAATATCACCTGTGCCACGGCGTGCTCGGTTGTATGAGAGATCGAAAGATGCACGCGTGACGTGCCGCCTTCGTCGAGGAGTCGTTTCGCTTCGCCGCTGACTTCGAAAACGGGAACACCGTCGGCATCGTTTACGATCTCGATATCAGTCCAGGTGATCTTCCCCCGCCAGCCGGTTTTTAACGCCTTCAGGAATGCCTCTTTAGCGGCGAACCTGGCTGCGTAAGATTGGGCGGCGGCCGCGCCTTTCGATTCGCAGTAGGAACGCTCCCGCAAGGTAAAAACACGAGTTGCGAATCGCGGCGTTCTCGCGATGGTTTCGCGTATGCGGTAAACTTCGATAATGTCGGTTCCTATCGAGAGGATCATATCAGGTGCGCCAAGCGATGAGCCGGACGTGGCCGAACCCGTTGCGACTTTAGCAGATTTGGGATTCTGTTGGCGAGAATGCGGCGGGATTAAGGTGCTGATCTGCGAGCCGCTTGAAAACGCCGGCTTTGCGAATGGATTCTCTACTCGTATCGGCGGCGTATCTCCGTTCCCAAAAGACAGCCTCAATCTAGCGGGCTTCGACGATGATACGGCCGAGAACATCCACGAAAACCGCCGACGCTTTTTGTCGATCTTCGAAAAAGATTATAAGCTCACGACGGCCTGGCAAGTTCACGGCGACAATGTAAGGCTAATTGAAAATGAATCAGACGGGGCAAGGGGAGACGAACGCGCCGATGCTCTGGTCTCCAATCTCGGAAACATGTTGATAGGTGTCAAAACGGCCGACTGCGTGCCGATTCTACTGGGCGATCCCGACACTAAGGCATTTGCGGCGGTCCACGCCGGTTGGCGCGGCACCGTGCAGACGATCGTGAAAAAGGCAATCGACAAGATGATGTTCGCCTTCGCCGCGAAACCGGAGAATTTGATCGCCGCTATCGGCCCTGCCGCCGCTTGCGAAAATTATGAAGTAGGCACGAATGTGATCGAGGCTTTCATGCAAAAGTTTCGAGAGGGTGAGCATTACTTTCGCCCGACTCGAAAAGGGCACGCACTGGTTGATCTTCACCGTGCCAATAAGGATCAGCTAATAGATTCGGGCGCCGTGGAAAAAAATATCTATACCGCACCTTTTTGCACAATTTCGCGTACCGACCTATTTTTTTCGTATCGCGTCGAAAAGCAGAAGTATGGAAAGACTGGGCGCCTGCTTTCGGTGATCGGCCGAAAGGCAAGCTGATGATTTGTTTTCGCTTCAACATACGGATGCTGGAATTTCGGTTTAACAAGATGGCGTTTGCGATCCTACCCTTGCTGCTCGCGGCGTCGGTTTCGTTTTCACAGACGGCTGATTCCTGGATTTCGGTTCGTTCGGCAAACTTTCATTTGATGGGCAACGCGGCTGAGCGGGACCTTGTCGCGCTCGCGAATCGGCTCGAGCGATTTCGTTGGGCGCTCGGGCAGGTGATTCCGGGGGTGAAGCTGGACAGTAAAGCTCAGACCCGGTTTATCGTTTTTCGTGACGCTGCCGCGTATCGTCCATTCAAGCCGAAACGATCCGACGGCACGTTGGACGACGGTGTCGCCGGTTTCTTTATCGCGGGTGACGATGTCAATTACGTTACGCTTTCCCTTGACCGCGGCGTTGCGGACTCAACAAGGACGGCATTTCACGAGTATCTTCATTCGCTCCTCGCGACGAATTTGTCGGGCACCGGGTTGCCGTTGTGGCTGAACGAAGGACTCGCGGAATATTTCGAGACAATGAGCGTCGATGAAGGCGGAAACGTCGCGCTTGGCTCGGCACCGAAAAACCACGTGCGAATTCTTCGCAATCGAACGCGGCAGCCAATCGCGTCGCTTGTTCAAATCGATGTCGAGGAACTGTACCAGATGTCACGCTATGAACGTGAATTTTTCTACGCTCAGGCTTGGGTCGTGACACACTATCTTTTCGACAACGGCTGCATTTCGCGCGCTACGCTGCTTTCGCGGTTATCGAGATTATCGCTCACAAGCGAGGAAGATTTTCTCGGGCTAACGACGCCGGGCATCGATACTGCGATCGACGCTCACCTATTGAAGAAATCGCTTTCAACCGAAATATTGAAGATTTCTTTACCGACCGAGGCACCGAAAAACGAGCTTATCTCGAAGCTGACGCAGGCAGAGACCAATGCATTTCTAGGAGATCTGCTATTGCGTTCGAATGACGCAACGGCGGCGGAAAATTATCTTCGTCGCGCGCTCGTCGATACCCCGTCGTCTGCGATCGCCAATTCATCGCTCGGCCGTCTACTTGTTAGGCAGGAAAAATTTGCTGAAGCGATTCCGTACCTCGAGCGAGCGGCAGCCGCGTCGCGCGATCACCTTGTGCTTTACAACCTGGCTTATGCGCTCAGTCATGAAGCAGCGGATTCGAACGGCGAAGTGTCGGAATACACGCCCGAGAGGTTAAGGCGTATGCGCGAGTTATTGACTGCGGCCGCCTCGATTCGGCCTAAGTTTGGCGAAAGTCACAGGCTTTTGGCGTTTATTGAGTTGGTCGCGAAAACCGATCTCGACTCTGCGCTTGCCCATGCAAGAGAAGCTTTTGCATTAGACTCCGCAAACCCCGAATTTCAGCTTATTCTCGCTCAAGTATTGCTGCGCCGAGAGAATTATGACGAAGCGAAAATTTACGCTGACCGCCTGATCAAGAACGCTTCAATAAAGACGGAAATTCGTCGCGAGGCGACGGCGGTTTTGGAAGCTGTCAGAGAATACGATGCGGCCGCAAAGGCTACTCGACTGATCGTAAATCAGATTTCAAATTCGTTTCCGCCGATCATACTACTTAAACGCTCGTGGCTGAGCGAGACGGACTTAAAGCTCGTCGAGACGAACCGACAGATCAACAATCTTAACCGCATTCTAATCCGACCCGCGACTGACGAAAGTCAGCTTGTCGGGCGCATCGAGCATGTCGTCTGCGATGAGGACGAGATACGATATATCGTATCGGCAGGCGCCGAGAAACACTCGCTGTCGGGAAAGAGCTTCGACAAATTGCGAGTGACCGTGCTGATCGAAGGCGAGAATTCGTTCGAGATCGATTGCGGGAAAAGGTTCGACAAAAATTTGACGGTACTCAATTACAAACCATCGAAAATTTCGAATCGCTCACACCTCGGTGAGCTTACCGCGATCAGTTTTGTGCCCGATGACTTCAGGCTGAAGTCGACAACCGAGATGACCGGAGCAAGAACTGTCGTCGTCGAAGACGATGTCAAAAACAGCCTGAGGAAAATTGAATTTACCCCTGGCAATCCTGATACAAAAACGCGGTATGAAGCGATTGCCAAGGCGATGCGAAAATCTTCTAAAGATGAGGTTCGAGTCGCGGGAACGATAGGAGAGGTCACGTGCAGCGAGGGTAAGACGACTTTTCACCTAACGGTGAGCGGGAGCGAGCGGCGGTTTACAGCAGCTACCGGCTCATTCACCGTTAACTGGTTTACAGTGGAATCAACACAGCTGCCCATCGCGTGCGGTTCAGTTTTTCCGCCTGCGTCGATCGTACTCACGTATGAACCGAATAAACGCGCGTCGAAGGAGCTTACCGGCAAGGTAATAGCGATCGAATTCGTGCCATCGGGCTATAGTTTTACGCCTTAAGGAATTTAACGTCTTCTAAGCTTGTCAGCGAACGCGTGCAGTCAAGGTTATTTCGCCGTTTTTTGGCGGATAGCAAACCTCTTCGGTGCAAGCCTGATAACGCACAATAGCCCTCACGCGAACCGTCTCACCGCGAAAATTTGCCGGCACGTGTAACGTAAAGGGAAACGCAACACGGCCTTCGTAGACATTAATCAAATTCTCGGAAAACTGAAATTTACGGTTGCGGCCGCGCGGATAAACGGCACCGCTGACGCGAGCGCCGCCGGCGGACGTCAACCGCACGACGGTCGGAATCGCGTATTCGCTCGCCGGACGGTTCGAGTTCACGTGCAGCCTGCCGGGGATATCGAGCACGATTCGTCCACGCGTTTGCCCGCCTCGTGCGGCCGTGCCGTTTCCGATCGAACCGGAAACTGATTGAGCTTGGACACGGTCGGCAACACCGATCAAACAGAATGCAGTAAAAAGAAATAATACGTATTTTTTCATAAAAAGGCTGAGTTTGTTAACGCTTAGCGGATGCAGTTGCGAGGCGGTCTTTGTTGAAGCTTATTGTCTCGAAGCTTTCGATCAACATTTTTATCTCGCGTGAATATTCATCAACGTTTTCCCGAAGGGTGTTTACCGTCAAAATGAGTGCACCGTCTTGAACACCAATTACTTTCTCGCGAACGCGATAAACGCCCCTAATTCCTTCGATTATGAATCCCTGGCCTTCGTTGTATTGATCGGAAATCTCGTCAAATGATTTTCGAGATTCGTCAATAACTTCCGAGACAGTCATCACGGTTCGTCTCACTTCCGCAGATACCTTTGGCAAATTTTCATTCGGCTCGGCGCCGAATTCTTTTGTGTACGCCTCGAAAACGAAAGGCGAATCTTCATTGATAGGATGAATGAATCCCTCAGGTTTCACAATTGTAAAATCGTCTATCGTGATAGTTTCGCTTTCGTACGCGGCAGCGGCGGCGCGCTTTATCTTGGTTGACGCCCAAACCATCAGAGCGACAACTATTAGACCGGGGATCAGGAGTTCCATAAATGTAACGGTAACGCTCACGCGTAATGTCGGCGCAGTCTATGCACGCCGTTTGATATAAAATCCGCTTCACGGCTGAAGGCGTAACTCTGACGCAATTTGAACCAGATTTGGTTCCTGCTTTGCTGCAAGCTGTCCGCAGGCGGCGTAAATATCCCGGCCTCGCGGTGTTCGTATATACGCTGACACCCCGGCATCCTCAAGAACCCGCTTAAAGCGTAAAACCTGGTCGCGGTCGGATGGACAGTAAGGAAGTTGTTCGGCCGGATTGTGCGGCATCAAATTAATTTTTACACGCCGTAAATCGTGTTTTTTCAAAAGTGCGGCGAGACGGCCGGCGTCGTCCACCGAGTCATTTACACCGCCCAGAAGCACATACTCAAACGTGAACCGCTCGCCGCGTTTCAATGTTTTTTCAAACGCCTTCGCGGCCGTTAAAAGCTCCGCGATATTCCACCGCTTGTTGATCGGCATCAGCTTGTCTCGCAATTCATCGGTCGTTGCCGAGAGGGAGATCGCAAGATTCGGCCGCCCTTCAAGCGAAGCAAAATCGTAAATACGCGGCACGATCCCGGCGGTCGAAACCGTTACTCTGCTCGGCACAATAAAGAGTCCATTAGGGTCAGCCATAATGGCGAGCGCCTTTACGAGATTATCAAAATTCAGAAAGGGCTCGCCCTCGCCCATCGCAACCAAATTGGTGCCGTGCGGCGTTTCGATGCCGATGCCGTAGACGTCGTTCAAGACAATGATAATCTGCTCGACGATCTCACCTGCGGTCATGCTTCGCAAAAGGCCAAGTTTAGCGGTCAGACAAAAGTCGCATTTTAATTGGCAGCCCGACTGCGACGAAAAGCAAATAGTGTCACGACTCGTCGTCGGAATATAAACCGTCTCCACAGGACGGCCGTCTTGCGTCCGCATTAAAAAACGACGAGTTCCGTCTTCGGAAACAAATTTGGATTCGAGCGTTAAGATAGCGGCCAGCGCGATCTCGTTCAACCTTCTGCGTAACGCGAGCGGCAGATCGGTCATCTCGTCAAACGATAGTTGCCGGCGCCCGTGGATGTTCTTGAAGATTTGACGAGCACGATAAGCAGGCTCGCCGATCTCCCTTACCAGCGCCGCAAGTTCCGCCTTTGACAGGCCCGTCAAATGCAATTTTTCATTCACCACAAATATTCAAGGTTACAACGCCAGACACGGCATTACCATCCTGGTTTGATAACATTAATTACTGGCCCCGACTTCGCAAAAAGAAAATTCGGATGTCGAACCACCCCCAAAAGCTGCTTTTTATCTCAATAGCGTTTGTGCTACTAGTTACCTGCGGCTGCGGTCGAATAGACCGCCGAGTCGACGATTTTCGCGAGCGAATTCGTCAGATCGAATCTGCACCCGATGAAGACGACGGCCAAATCCTACCGATGGGAAATCCGTCGGGAGCAACAGCCGATCCTGGAAATGAAGATAACTTTTTGCTTATAAAAAAATCGTCGGTCGTTTCATACAACAACCGTCGCGGCACCGCGAACTGGATTTATTGGCGCACGACTGGCTCCGATTTGGGCGAGCCGCTTTTGCGACCTGACTTTCAGCCGGATCCGACGTTACCGGACAGTTTCATTTCAATTTTCCCTTCACACTACAGCGGCAGTGGTTATGACCGCGGCCACCTGGTTCCGAGCGCCGACCGTTTCGGCGATGCCGATACAAACGCCGAGACCTTTCATATGACGAACATCGTGCCGCAGTCTGCTTCCCTGAATCAATACACCTGGGAGAAGCTCGAACGCAATGCCCGCGGCATCGTCCGCCGCGGCGGCGAAGTTCACACGTTCGCCGGGGTTTACGGCGAATCGCACCGATTAAAGAATCGTGTCACGGTTCCGACAAATTGCTGGAAAATAATTATCGTAATGAAATCCGGCGGGGGCTCGGCAGAACTTATAAACGATAAAACGCGGATCATTGC
>JBHENZ010000304.1:0-7723 GCA_046261815.1 Pyrinomonadaceae bacterium
TAGGTAAAGTGCCCACGGCACAAGGAGGGAGAAATGTTCAAGAAATACCAAACACCGCGCCGCTTCCTTAATGGACTGGTGGCTCTTTTAGTTTTTAGCTGTATTGCCCCCGGTCAGACCGACACTTTAACCGTTCAAGAAACAGAAAACGGATATACCGGTCAGAAAGGGTCAGGAAGTAGCACCACCTACATTGAGTACTCGGCAGCCTCGTCCATCTCCAACACTAGCAAAGTTAGAAATAGCCAGAATCAGGTTGTCGCGGAAAGTGTAAGAAATGACAATGTTGTCGTTGCTACAATAAACCAAGTGACAATAACGTTTACGCTCGACCCTGTGGACGTAAGTCAGAGTCAGGTATCCACACTACTAGATAGCGAAGAGCAAAGCTTACAGACGTTCCGCCAAACTGCTGAGTCGGTTCGTATAAGATCCATAATAGCGGACTTGATCGCCTATCGTGCACGTGGCGACGAGGCTCGATTAAAGGGATTTGTCGTGATTGCGGATCTCTTTGGGGGATTATCCTTATTCGCGTTCAGGATCATTGGCGAAAGCGGAGTGCAATACGCCAATATTTGTCCAGGCTTTTGCACCACAACGCAGTCTCTTTCTAGCTAAAAACATCATATTCAAGCGGATTGGGAAACACCTTCAAATTAAATGATTGCTTTGGTTGTTGCGGGCCCGGTTGCTGGGGATGCGTTGTCGGATGCCGCACTGCAGCATGTGCCGAACACGATCAGTGCGTTGGAGAACGGCCTTGGCATAGTCGGACGTGCATGAGGTTGCTTGCGAGAGCAATTGCTTCGATGTATTTCTATTGTTCCTGATTGATCTAGAAAGGAGAAATCGATATGAAAGAGTTCAAACTTGTCTCGACTATCCTGATCGCGCTAGCGCTTGGGGTATTCGGCCTGGCTCTAGGGTTTTCAGACTTGAGCCCGGGTGAATCGTGGGCCGATAGATTTCTCGTCGGCACGGTTTTCTTTTTAATCGGGGGAGCGGCGATAGGGTTTTTGAACAAGGATTACTGGCAGGTTTCGGCATTGCTTGGATGGGGAGGAGTTATGCTCGGCCTTTTGTTTATCCCGCACGCGTTCAAAGAGCACGGCACCGCCGTATTTAGCGCTCCGAATCCGCCTTATGTCAGCTACGGTATTACGATGCTGATCGGACCGCCCGTAATAGCATTTGTTGGAGGCTTTATCGGTCAACGACTTCGGAATCTGTTAGCCGAACGAAGGCCGCTTGAGCTGAGGTAACAGTTATCTAACCCCGACGTATTCCCAATGCCAGGGCTCGTAAAAGTAGTTGACGAAGCCGAACCGATGGGCGTTTTTGACGAGCCAGCGGTAGGCGGGTGTTTGAACCTGAATTAGCCGGTTGGCGTCTTTTGTGGTGACCGGTTCGCCGCCGACGTAAATATCGATTGCCTGGCCGGTAAAATGCGGGCTGCTTTTGGCCAGAGCGATGCGGCCGGCGCCGGGCTCTTTGCGGCGGAGCGCGGCCTGATATTCAGGTGAGCGGAAAGCGGAAACGATCCGCAGGTATTTCTCACCCGGCGCGAGATCGCCGGTCGCGGTAAACTTGATACTGCCGCCGAGATCTTTGGCCGCCGCGGCGATCATTCGCTTGTATGCCGCGTAAGTCTCGCGTTCGAGCTGTAGAAGATCGGGGTTGCGAGTCACGTCGTACCATTCGTTGATCGGCGTAGAAAGAAGCCGGTCGGTCTGTGGGACGTTGCTGCGGCCGAGCCGTTGCGACTGCCAATATCGCGTCATTGCGCCGAGCGTCGCATCATTACAAACGCCGTCCGAATCAAACCCGTTTTTTGCCTGCCATTTCGAAAGCGCCGCCGCAAACTCCGCCGAGTCTGGCGCGGCATCCGTGCCGATCGTTTGCGAGATCAGCGGCACATAGATTTCCCATCCGCTGTGCACGCGCCCGCCGAAATTCCAACGCATCGAGTTACGCAGCTGCCTATTCGTCAAAGCAGCCGCCGCAAATCGCGAAGAGACGGAAGTGTTAACACTCGCACCACCATTATTCATTGCTGGAGAGCTAGCCCCCGTCTTCTCGACCACCCGAGCACGCTGGGCAAAAGCAACGCGGTCCGTGAATACGAAGCAGAGAGCAATAATCGCGAGCAACAAACCGGAGATCGTAGGGAAGAGAAGATTTTGCTTTTTCATAGGCTGGCCTGATGAAGTGTGATGTTTTGCTTTTTCGAATGGTTTACCGCGTTTGTCCACAATCGGCAGTCGACACCAGCATGCTTATTTTACAGCATTTTCCAACGCCTGTTGCAAATTTGTATATCGAAACTTAAAACCCGCCGATTCAAGGCTTTTCGGTAAAACGCGCGTGCTGTCGAGCAGCAAAGCATCCCCCATCTCGCCAAAAATTAGATTGACGGCAAATGCCGGAAATGGCACGAAAGTTGGGCGCCCGAGAACTTCGCCGAGGATTTTGGTGAGCTCGGCGTTTGTCGCGGGATTAGGCGCGACCGCGTTTATCGCACCGCGCATCGAAGCGTTTTCCAAAGCAAAATTGATTACCGCGATTTCATCTTCGAGCGAGATCCAGCTCATCCATTGCCTTCCGCCGCCGACTACGCCGCCGAGGCCGAATTTGAACGGCGTCAGCATTTCGCCAAGCGCTCCGCCTTCTTTCGCGAGCACAATTCCCGTGCGCAGCAAGACGGTTCGAATCCCAAGATCCTCGGCACGACGCGATTCCGCTTCCCATTCTTTGCAAACGTCAGCGAGAAACGTTTCGCCCGCCGTGCTCGCCTCGGTCAAAATCTCATCTCCGCGATTGCCGTAAATTCCAATCGCCGATCCGGCTATAAAAACTTTTGGCTTTTCGTTTAATTCGGCGAGAGTGTGGACGAGGTTTCGCGTGCCCAGAACGCGGCTGTCGCGAATCGCCTTTTTCTTTCCCTCGGTCCATCTCATCCCCGCGATATTTTCGCCGGCCAGATGTATTAGGGCATCGAGACCTTCGAGCTTTTCAGGTTCGTCGAATCCGCCCTCGACCGTCCATTTGATCTCTTCCGGCGACTTTGGTTCGCGGCTCGCGAGCAGCATCTTGTGGCCCTTTTCGCGAAACGACTTTTGCAATGCTCGGCCGATCAACCCACTCGCCCCGGTGATAAGAATCTTCATTTACCCTCTCGCAAATCACGCCGCACAAACTCGGTCATTAAACGAAGCTCGCGTTCGGTTAGCAAGCCGCGAAAAGGCGTCATCCCGTTTCCGCCGTTCGCGATCTGAGAATGAATTTCGACCTCGGTTCGCACCTTGAACTGGCCTTCGCGCAAACTCGGTACGAGCGTGCCGTCGTCAAGCTTTTTGCCTTCGCCCTCGGCCCCATGACAGACGGCGCATTGTTGCCGAAAAAGCGATGCCTCGTACGCTTTACTGTCGGCGATTACAACATTTTTCGGTTTGCGGTCTAAACATGCCGCGACCAGCCCGAAAATCACAAAAAGCAGTACCATAAAAATCTTGGTTCGGAACATTACGTGGTTTCGGGATGCGGAGCATAGATTAAAAACGCTCAATTTAATAGCAACCGTCCGATTCCTTAACTGGAAGCTAATCGGATGTTCAGGCGGCAAGGGAATTAATCAATTCGCGGCCTCCTCGCGAAGTGCTCGCTTAAAAATCTTGCCCGTTCCACCGATCGGCAGGCTTTCTCGAAACTCCACATACCGCGGATACTTGTTTGCTGCGAATTGTTTCTTGCACCACGCGATAAACTCGTCCTCAAGAAGCGTCGCCTCTTGCTTTAATACGACATATGCTTTGACCTCTTCGCCCATTCGCTCATCGGGCACGCCGATAACCGCACAAAGCGACACGGCCGGATGCGTCATTATCACTTCCTCAAGTTCACGCGGGTAAACATTGTAGCCGCCGCGCAAGATCATATCTTTCTTTCGATCGACGATCGACACATAGCCTTCATCGTCGATAACGCCAATATCACCAGTGTAAAACCAGCCGTTTTTGATCGCTTCGGCCGTCGCCTCCGGCCTTTTGTAATAGCCTTTCATCACGTTCGCGCCGCGAATTACGATCTCGCCACGTGTTCCACGCTGCACCTCCTCGCCCGATTCATCGAAGCATTTCACATCGACGCCGAAGATCGCCTGGCCGACCGTTCCCGGTTTCGAAGGTTTTGCAAAATGATTAAAGCACGCGAGCGGCGACGTTTCGGACAATCCGTAACCCTCGAGCACACGAACGCCGAATTTTTCCTTGAACGCCTTCATCACTTCGACCGGCATCGGCGCGCCGCCTGACGTGCACACCTTCATCGATTCGCGCACGCCGCTCACTTCAAACCCCGTCTCGTTCGCAAATTTCAGCAGGCCCCAGTACATCGTCGGCACGCCGACCCAAAAGTTTACTTTTTCGCGAACCATCGTTTCGAGAACAGTTTGCGGATCGAACCGCGGCAAGAGCACGCATCGGCTGCCGCCGTAAAGATTGGTGTTCATCTGCACTGTTTGCCCGGTCGTGTGAAAAAGCGGCAAGGTGATCAAACATGTTTTTTGCTCGCCGTCCGTGAAGTCGAGCACCGGCAGATGCGTATGCCAAGTTGTCGTCACGTTCGACATTAGATTTAGGTGTGTGAGCTCGGCGCCTTTCGGCTGCCCGGTCGTGCCCGATGTGTAAAGAATTGCGCACGTGTCGTCCGGCGCCGTCGCCGCAATTTCGAATCGATCGGAGCGGTCGATCGTCGCGGCAGTCAGCGTCTTGTGTTCGGCGAATGGGCTCGGTGCCTCGGGGTCTTTCGTAAGCACGATTAGGTCCGTGCAGGTTTCGACATTCTCGAAGGCCTCTTTGACCGTAGCCGCCATCGGCAGATCGTCCGTGCCTTCGAAAACAAAAACCGCCTTCGCATCCGAATCGCGCAGATGATATTCGACCTCACGCGCTTTAAACAGAACATTCAGCGGCACGACCACACCTCCGGCCTTCATTACGCCATAATAAACAACCGGAAAATAAGGCAGATTCGGACAACTCAGCGCGACCTTGTCGCCGCGGCCGATATTCATCTCGACCAAAAGATTTGCAACCTTGTTTGAAAGCGCGTCAAGCTCGCCGAAAGTCATCCGCACATCGTTCCACACAATCGCTTCGCTTTGAGGCGCGAGTCGCGCATGGTGCGTTATGATCGACGCTAGATTAAGTGAAGTTGCTGTGTGACCCATATTTGCAAGTGAGATTAACACAAGTGCTTTCGCCCGTCGTTGTGCCGACCCCGGCTAACTTACCTAACAGCTAATTGGTAATCAATTTTCACGAAATATCCGATAACCGGCGGAGCTAATTGTCTTACTGCCGGAGAGGTCGTGGCCAATTTGCTGAATCGAATGCACTTTCCATTTATCATAGCTCGACGGAAAATCAATTCGAAAATGTGCTCCGCGCGATTCTTCACGCCAAAGCGCTGCTCGCGCGACAAGCATCGCGAGCGTGACAAAATTTCTCGACGAAACGCTGAGCCGCGATTTCGCGATTTGATCGAACTCGGCAATCGCGCGCTCGAGCGATCCGCGGTCGCGCAAAATGCCGACCCGCTCCCACATAACCCGTTTTACGCGCTTCCGAACCGCTGTCGAAACCGCAGTTCCGAGTTCAGAGTTTCGTGTTTCGAGTAAGTCAAAGGGTGACTCGGAACGCGACACTGGGAACTCGGAACTGTCGACGGCCGCGGCCTCGCCTGCCCGCGCGCCAAACACCAGACCCTCGAGCAGGGAATTGGAAGCCAGCCGGTTTGCCCCGTGAACGCCGGTGCACGCTACCTCGCCAGCGGCGTACAAACCTGCAACAGTCGTCCGCCCCCAAAGGTCCGTCCGCACGCCGCCCATCGAGTAATGCGAGGCTGGTGAAACCGGCAGCATGTCGGTCGCGATGTCCAGGCCGAATACCTTGCAGGTCTCATATATTTTCGGAAATCGTTTTTTGAGAAAATCGGCGTCAAGCGCCGTCATGTCCAGAAAGACATGTCGCGAGCCGGTTCGCCGCATTTCGGAGACGATCGAGCGGGCCACTATATCTCGGGGCGCGAGCTCGAGCCTTTCGTCGTAGCGCTCCATGAATCGCTCGCCTAAACTGTTTCGCAAAACGCCTCCCTCGCCCCGCATGGCTTCGCTCAATAAAAATCGCGGAGCATTCTCCAGGCTCAATGCGGTGGGGTGAAATTGCACAAACTCCATATCCGCCGTCTCGGCCCCGGCGAAATACGCCATCGCCATTCCGTCGCCGGTTGCAACCGGCGGATTCGTCGTATGCAGGAAAAGCTGTCCGGCGCCGCCCGTGCACAAAATAACAGCCCTCGCAAAAATCTCTCGCGGCGCACGCAAGATCGGATCCAGAAACCTGACACCGACGCATCGGGCGTCATTCACGATCAGGCCCTCGGTATTGGCAAAGGGCAGCAGATTAATCGTTTTTTCGCGACGGGCGCGCGCCGTTAGCGAACGGACGATTTCCGCGCCCGTCGAATCGCCGTGCGCGTGCAATATTCGTCGCCGCGAATGCGCCGCCTCGCGCGTGAAAACAAGCTTGCCGCCCTCGCGATCGAAATCCGTCCCCCAGCCGATTAGCTCATTGATGTATTTCGGACCTTCGGTAACCAGCGTTTCGACCGCCTGCTCGTCGCACAACCCGGCACCGGCGACAAGCGTATCTTCTTCGTGAAGCTCCGCCTCGTCATCCTCGGCCAATGCGACCGCGACGCCGCCCTGTGCGTATTCGGTGTTGGATTCGCTCGCCTTGTCTTTTGTTAAAACTGTGACTGTGGCGCCCTTTGTCGCGAGCTCAATCGCCGCGCGCAATCCCGCAACGCCGCTGCCGATAACGATAAAGTCCGTAACCAGAGACATCAGCGTGAATGTAACAAAAAGTAGGAGAGACTGTCAGTCTGCTCTGATCTTTCGTAATCAGCAGATCAGCGATATCAATAGAGCGAAATCAGGATGTGGTGCGACACATTACGCCTGCGTGTAGCTAAGGTTATGTCGCATGCAACGCACGCCAAAGATTGCGCTTTAAGCTCCGGCGATTTTCGAAAATTTTGATGATTCGATCACGCGTCTGCCGATTTCGAAGCTTTCAACTTGTGTTCGAAATCTTCCGGCTTGTAAAGGTCTTTGTACGCTCCGTTTCTAAGATTAATGCCGTATTCGGTGAACGCCTTTAAAGCCGAGAGCATTTGCGACCAACCCATGCAGTTCCCGTATGAGCTCTTTAAATCTTGCTCACTTCCTTTCCATCCGCTTTCGGATATTTTTACAAGCGTCTCTTCGGAGCCGGTTTTTTCGAATTCCATCTCGACCCGTGTATTATAGCCGCCGCCTGTGACTTCCCATTCAAAAACGATCAGCTCATTGGGTATTACTTTTTTCACTTCGACCGGGAATGGGCCTATTTCAGCCCCGGGCGTATCGGCGAAGGTCCATTCGACAGTCGTTCCACTCATCAAGCGGCGCGCTCGCTCCGCCATTGGTAAAATAACCGCTCAATTTCGTTGGATTGTAAACGGCGTCGAAGACTTCCTTAATCGACCTTTGAATTTTTGTCTGTACTTGAAATTTCAGTTCCATATTTTGCTCCTTCATAGTTTTCCGAGTGGGGGGCTACACCCTGTTTCTCAAACGAGACCGCATTCATCCTTTACAGCGCACTAGCATATGTTACAC
>JBHENZ010000305.1:0-8392 GCA_046261815.1 Pyrinomonadaceae bacterium
ATCTGGATGGTTACAAGATCATCTCGTACCTGCACCGGCATCTGAAATAAACGCAAACACTCCTCAGGCAAGCTCCCAAAATTCCCGATGCGTAATCACCTCGCCCGGTTCGATGGATTTCAACGGAGAAAGTGTTTCAACTTCGATAAAGCCGCCGGCCGTGTATATTTCGGTATTCGAATTCATGTCCGGATAGCTCGCATCGGCCGCGAAATCGAAACGTTTTGTAAACGTCACGTCGCCGATTTGATATTGCACCCGGCCCTGGCGGTTGAGCACGCCGAATTTTTGCGGTGAGCTGATTGATTCGTCGCAACGAAGGCCAGTGAATTCTTTTTCGAAACGCCAACGCGGATCGGTGAAATCCGTGTAGGGCCACAACGACATCGTGCGGACGGGAAGCAAGGTTTCCGGGCCGTATGGACGCAGCGGTTCATTGGGCACAATTGCCTCGCCGCCCGCCTGCATTATAGTCAACGCCCACGCGGCCGCTTCTATGGACTTCGCTCCGCGATTGGTAATTTTGTGATTGATGGTTACGCCGCCTCCCTTTTCGCAAAGCGTAATCTTCAAACTCTTTTGCACGGATGCAGCATCGGCCTGCGCTGAAAGGGTTACGGAATATTCATTGATGATTTGATAGTCAACCGGTTGATTATCCGGTGCGTACGACATCGGGATATTTTCAGGTGCCAGCCATAAACGATGGCCGCCGTACGGTTTCCAGGTACCTAGTTCGGTTTCGACTGCCGCGTCAGGATGCCAACCAAGAACGTTCTCCGTCTCATCAAACCCGTAGAAAAGTATTCGCGGGCCGAAATCGGTCGCGACTACAATTCGGACGTCGTCGTTTGTCATCTCGAGACAATTCTCGAAACCGAGATATGCGATTTTTCTGACCACGATTTAATTATAGGTCATCGGGTATTTCTGTTAGAATTTGCGCCAATCGCGAAATGATACTGCGTTCGGAAAAGTATAAGTCGGTGATCGACGAATCCTGCGGGCGATTGATCGCACGTGCGTCGAACTCGCGAGGGCTGAATGCGCCGAAAATTACGGCCCGCGTTGCGGCCTCAGTTGAAAAGTATCTTTGCCGCGACGATTGCGTACCTGAAACAACCGAAGTACGTCGCTTTATCGATGAAATGAGGGCCGATGACCTTTGTCTGGTTATCGCCTGTGAGAATGGCGACGAAACGGCGTGGGAAGAGTTGGTTGCGGCTTTCGATCCGACCGTTAAATCGTCGGCCAGAAAGATTTGCGATAGCGGCGAGCATGCCGACGATCTCGCCGGCTCGATTTGGGCGGAGCTTTACGGTTTGCGGCACGATAAAGCGGGCAACCGAAAAAGCAAGCTGGCCTACTATTCCGGCCGCGGCAGCCTTGCGGGCTGGCTGCGGGCCGTTGTCGGGCAATTGGCGGTCGACCAGTTTCGCAAAGACGCTCGAACGGTTCAGATCGACGAGCCGCATGAGTTCGAAAATCTGCTTGCGGAGTCTTCGAATCATTCGTCGAATAACCGGCTCGGATCGAATGACGTGAACCCGGAGGAACTTCTTGGCAAGGCGGAAGCGAACAGTGACGTTTCGAGCGCCCTTATCGATGCTATCTCAAATCTCGAACCTGAAGATAAGCTAATTCTAAAACTTTATTATTTCGATGGTCTGAAATTGAAAGACATTGCGCGCACGTTCGGCTATCACGAAGCAACCGCGAGTCGAAAGCTTGCCCGGCTGCATTCGGAAATCAGGAAAGCGGTCGAGCAAGCATTGCGAACTAAACACGGTTGGGGCGAGAGTGAAATAAAGCGACATCTTTCCGACGCAGCCGCACAGCTCGGGGTAAGTTTAGAAAAGATGTTTACAATATTGATGATCGTGGCTCTTATGCAAGATTTGTACTTTTTAGGCGTTCAGTAGTTGGTGAATATTTCATCGCAGAGACGCCGAGACGCCGAAATGCGGAGGATTTGGACTGAGGTCGATTTAGTTTCGTTAGAATATAAAGCGATCACCGGAAATGTTACGTAAAGCGCCTTGCGGTCTTCTTCTCTCGGCGCCTCCGGCGTCTCGGCGGTAAAGAGTTTAATGCAACTGGAATACGACAAGGAAATAGATTCTCTGTTGCGGCGTGAGGCGCGCCGTCCGATCACGATCGCTGAAGCGGCGTCGGCACACCTCGACGCAGACGAGCTTGCCGCATTTGCCGAAAACGCGCTGCCTGAGAGATCGAGACAAGCGTTCACACGGCACCTGGCGGATTGCGATAGGTGTCGGAAAATTCTGTCGGAAACTATGAGTTTCGAAACGCACGGCGGAAAAGAAAACGCCGCCGCTGCGGTTGTCGCCGCTGGCACGGTTATTCCGTGGTACCGGAAGGTGCTTGGCGCGCCGAATCTAGCATACGTAATGGGCGGGCTCGTACTTGTTTTCGCGTGTTTTCTCGGATATTCGCTTTTGCGGACGCAAGATTTGCAAAGCGGTTCTGAGATCTCTCAGGCAGTCGAAACACAGCCAGGCGGCCCAAACGCGGCTGGAAAAGAACCTGCGATCCCGCTCACCGAAGGGATGAATTCAACGAGCAATTCTGCCACAGCGAATTCTAACGCCGCGATTTCGGCAAATTTTTCGGCTAACCGAGCCGGCAACACTAACGGCGCGGGTTCTGCGGCTGCAAAGCCGATTCCTGAAACGAGTACCTCAGTCGCGAACATGGCGGCGAACACTCAAGCGAATAAGGACCTTGTTACGGACGGTGTTGCCGAGATAACCGCTGGACAGGGCGCCGAGGGGAAAGCTGAAAAACGCAGCGAGAAAGAGCGATCTGAATTGATGCTTCGCAGTGCTCCTGCAGCTTCCGCCACGGCTGAATCTCGAAGCGATAACGATCCGAGAAAACAGAGCAGCGAGCTCTCTTCCGTCAATCGCAATTCGCCACGGGCAAAATCCGCCGGCCCGAGCCGCGACATGCAGACGCAATTTCCGAACGTCGTTCCTAATCAGCAGGCTCCTGTATCAAGAAGGCAAGTCGGCGGAAAGACCTTCGAACTCAATCAAGGCGTGTGGTACGACCGTGCCTTTTCCGGACGGCCGACGGTCAACGTCCGTCGCGGCACTAGTGAATACAAAAAGCTCGACACCGGGCTCCGGTCGATAGGCAATTCATTTAGTGGAACTGTCGTGATTGTTTGGGAAGGCAAGGCATATAGAATTCAGTAGAAAACAAAAACGACCGGCCGATAACGACCGGTCTTATTTAACCCTTTTCGGAACCGGTTAATAATTCCGGCTAAAATATCGCAGCTTCGCTTCGGAATTGCGAACGTCCTTGATATCGTCGTTTAGCTCTCGTCGCTCCTTGGGCGTGATCACGCCGTCGGCACGGTACTTCCGCGTATGCTCGGCCAACTCGCGACGGTTGCCGGCCAATTCTCGCTGAAGGTAAAACCGCTGTTCGAGAAAGCGCTGATATGGCGTTTGATAGTAATAGGGATCGTAAAATCCTGAATAGCCATAGTTATAATACGGGTTGCCGTAATAACGCGATGCCCATAAAGGATCACGATAAACATATTGCCGGACAACGACCGGCCGCCGCACGACCCTGACCTCTCCGCGCGTCTGTGCCGAAGCTTCGTAAACGAGGCTCGACGCCAACATAAATACTACAAACATCAAAGTGAGGAATTTCTTTCCCATTTTATCTAACCTCCAAAATCAGGCCGTTTGTTTCCGGCCTTAGACACTAAATTAAGAGCTCGAAGGTAAGATGACATTTTCGCTTAGTATGTTGTCAGCGGGCGCTATCTGGGCAAGCGACGGACCTTGTTTAATTAATCTAATAAGCGATAAAATCGGTTTATGAGGTACCTCCTGCTGCTCATAACAATTCTTTACATTTCTGATTCGCCCGGTTTCGCCCAAACAACCTGGCAGGCAAGTCTGGATTCAAACGTGCGTCTCTATCAAACGACGGATTTCGGCATTCTACTGGCGGGCACCGAGCGCGCGTTGTACGCCGTTGATGGGCAAACCGGCGAACGAATCTGGCGGCGTGAAACGGGCGGGATAAATGAGACTGCGGTCACCCCTGTGCCCGAGACCGACTTGATCCTCGTATCGCGTGACCTCGGTAATAAATCGATTCTCGAAGCCGTCGACATTCTTTCGGGAGCGCGAATTTGGCAAAGCGAAAAGGTGAAGGGCGACGTGCTGCAGCTTGCGGCCGATCCGGCTAGCGATCTTGTCGCGGTCGTGTTGGTCAAAGACCCGCGCGGGAGAGCAGGCGAGGAATTTAAGCGAAAGCCGATCCTGCACGTCATCCGACTTTCGACGGGCGAAGAGCTCTGGAAACGCGAGCTGGACAGCGATGTACAGATGATGCCGGCGCGGTTTGGCGAGGGCCTTGGCGAGATTGCCTACACTCTCGACAATTACCGCCCACCGCTGCTATTGGACGGTCGCCTGTTTCTCTTTTACGAAGGCGCGACGAGCTTCCACGCCCGCACCGGCAATACAAAGGAACGCGAGAAATTTAACGTTAATGAAGACGGTTTGGCGTTGACCGAGGCCGATCCAATTTTCGACGACAAGAATATTTACATCTCCGGCCGCGGCCGAATACGGGCGGTCGATCGGCGAAGCGGTAATGTCGTTTGGAAAACCGACGATCTGGGAATCTCCGCCGAGATGGCACTAATCGGGAATGTTCTTTATGTCCGGACGGGCGGCCAGTTCACGCGAATCAAAGACGGCGAGATCGTGTCGAAAGGCGCGTACGGCGTTTCGGCCATCGACACGAAAAACGGCGAAACCGTCTGGCGTTTCAAAGGAGCGGATAAGGGGTTGACCAATCTGGCCTTTGCCGACGCGGCGACGATTTTGATCGCCGATAAAGACGACTTGATCACAATCGATGCTCGCAGCGGCGAACGGCGATCAAAAATCGAACACAAAATTGAAAAAGCGCAGTTCGTTTTGATTAACGAGAATGGGGCGGTTGTCGTCGGCGGGCGAGACGAGATCGCGGCATTTGCAATGCAGAAGGCCGACCGTGAGGGAGGGCGAAATGAGCAACGTATCGGTTTCGCCCTTACAAACGTGCGGGCTTCCACACCCGAGGCTGAGCTTTGGCGCGTAAAGCACAAAGCCCCATCACGAGGGGCTTTTCGCATCATCGCCGGAATTGCACTTCGGGCAACGGCTCTCTATTTTCGCTACGGCGGTGTTGCCACGTCGGCGATTGGGCTTGCTCGCGGAGGCATAAGTCTCGCGAGTGCGGCCAACTCGTTTCGCTGGTCGGGGTTAAGATCGCGTTTCGGGTCTTTCGATTTGACGACGCTTGCCAGCAACGCGGCACGCAGTTACGCAACGCGTCAGATTTACTCGTACGGTTCGCTCGCCCGCATTCCGAATATCGCAAACCGTTTTGGCGACCTGCGGGTCGTCACGCCAGGCGGCCTTCGGTCAAGCATCGTCGGCCGCATCACGCCCTCGCGCGGCGAGATTCGGGAAAGCATCATCGACCGTCTCGATCCGATCCGGCAAGTCGAGCGATTGTCCGATTACCTCCTGCGCAAAAAACGCCTTGCCGAGCTTCGCGGCAATTTTATGTATTTCTACACCGATCTGCCGAAGCCCTTCGACCGCAAAGGTCTCATCGGCGTCAACATCCACACGGGCCGCGACAGTCGCTACATCCTCGCCTCCGACCCGGATGCGCGGTTCGTTACCGACGAAACGGTAAATCTCCTTTACTCGGCGGACGGCAATCGATTGCAAGCTTTCGCGGTGCTTCATCGATAATAAACAGCCGAGCACTTTTGTCCCACTGTCCCGGGCCGTCTCTTACGCGCTCGATAAGACCTGGATACAGTTATTTCTATAAAAACAAGCGGTTTACGGTCTTGAGCCGTAAAGCTGATCGACCGAAAGTTTCGTATCGGCGTTGACCCACGTTTGTTCAAACTCACGCTGGACCATATCGGCTGGCGAGCGTTTTCCCTGTTTGCGCAACGCTTCGGCCAGGCCGAAAAGGGCACGGCCGTTGCGTGGGCTGCGGGCGATTTCCTCCCGATAAACTTTTTCAGCTTCGGCAAATTGACCGTCGATCAAAAGCGCCCGGCCTAGCCATTCGCGGATCGGCAAGTCCCAATCGGGCGGCTCGGCGTAATTCACTTTCGCTTCGGATTGCGCGGCCGTCCGCAGAATTTCGATTGCCTTCTTTTTATCTCCACGCGAAAGGGCGATCTGTCCGGCTAACAGCTCATCCGCAACTTTTAACGCGACGCTGACCGGCGTTGTAAAAAGCACGGCCTCGGCCGGAATCTTCTTTGCCGTTTCCCGCAAAAGGGCAAGCTCTTTTTCCGCATCAGCCGTTTTTCCCGTTTCCGCCATCGCAAGGCCGCGGCCCATATGCAAATGCGCGGCGGTAATCAGCATTTCCGGCGCGGGCATCGGGTATTTCATCACCTCGTCCCATTTTTGAAATCTGACAAGCGAGATGATCGGGTACGGCATAAACATCTCAAGCATCGGCATCGCCTTCACGTTAGGCCCGACGTTATTGGCAAGCTCGCGAGATGATTTCAACGCGCCGGCGTAATTGCCGCTGCCGGCGAATGATGCGGCAAGCATATGGATGTTGTGGTTGTAGTACATCAACGGATAGAGGCCGGCCGCTGCGCTGCGCTGGATGTAGTTGCGGTCGGCGGCGATGGCTAGTTCGTTGCTCTTTACCGCTTCACCGTAATCGCCCGTTCGCAGATAAATGTGCGACGGCATATGAACGAGGTGCCCGGCACCTGGAGCAAGCGTCATTAGCCGATTTGCGGCGGCCGTTCCGCGCTCGGGGTTTGGCGATGCTTCGATCGCGTGGATGTAGTAGTGATTGGCTCCCGTATGATTAGGATTGCGTTTTAAAACGCCCTCGAGAACGGCAAGGATTTCCATCGTTCCTTCGGCCGGTTTGCCGTCGAGCGACCAAAGCTGCCAGGGCCGCAGATTCATCATGCTTTCGGCGTACAGCGTTGCTGCGTCAAGGTCGTCCGGATAAGTTTTGACTAGCTCGGCCATTGCCGATCTGTAGGCGGCCGCGAGCTGCTTCGGGTCGGCCTTCGGGTCGGCGGAATATCGTTTCGACAACGCCGTTATGTACGCTTGCTCGGCCGCCGACGCTTTCGAAGCGAGCTTGACGGCTTTCTGAAGCTCGGTGTAAGCCTTCGCGAAACGATCAGTGTTAGCTGGGTCATTGTAATTCGCCCCGAGACCGAGCGACATTCCCCAATAAGCCATCGCCATTTCGGGGTCGAGCTCGGCGGCGTGCCTGAACGAATTGACGCCTTCTTCGTGATTGAACGCGTAAAGATAAGCGAGACCTTGATTAAAAAACTTTTGCGCTTCGGCCGATTTGGTCGTAACGGGATGATCAACGCGGCCGAGGCCGTCATCGAGCCAGACCGCCTTTTTCTCCGGCGGATTGTGGGTGCCATGTCCGTGCTGCCCGTAGACAAAAGTGCTTAGTAAAAGAATTAATAGAATGATTAACACCTGCATATTTTTAACCTCCTGTCTTGATCCGAAAAATTCATCCGTATCGAAATTAGCAATTTAAGATTCTACCGCCAGATACGTCTTTAGCAATTTCTGAAGATTTCCTGAAAAAACTATGAGCGCCTGACTGAGTACTGTCCTAAATTTTAGTTGCTGGCTACTCACGGTGAAAAGGCTCCTTGGCGTACTTTGCGCGAAAACTTTGCGTCCTTTGGAACCGTCGGATCAATCAAAGTATCGTCGATTGTGCGCCGCATTCTATCACCAAATCTTTATTCCGCAAGCCGTGGTTCGACCTTTCGAACGAGCAAACTTTTTCGCGTATTTCGTGTGATTCGTGGTCGATTGGGTTAGCGTCACGAAGGCGGGCACCGCAATTCACGGAATCGCATGAATGAGCACGAACGCGTTCGTCCACGCGGTTGCGCTTTGCACGTCTTTACCATCTAATTGATTTGGCCTCACTTCAAAACATTATGAGAAATTCCGTAAAGCTTCTACTGCTCATCGCGCATTGCCTGCTGATCAGTGCCGTTGCGTCGGCTCAAAGCTCGCCGCAGTCGCGACCCGACTCAGAAATCAGAAAAATGATTGGCGAGGTTTCGGCGAAGAACATTGAAACCTCGATCCGAAAACTGGTTTCGTTCGGCACGCGTAACACACTCAGCGAGCAGGACAACCCGACGCGTGGGATCGGGGCGGCTCGCGACTGGATTTACGCCGAATTTCAAAAAATTTCGGCCGAGTGCGGCAATTGCCTGGCGGTCGAGAAGCAGACATTTTTGCAGGCGGCAAACCCGCCTCCGCGCGGCCGCATTCCGCAGCCGACCAATTTGACA
>JBHENZ010000306.1:0-5829 GCA_046261815.1 Pyrinomonadaceae bacterium
GGCCTTGTTCTCGCCGAAAGCAGTCTCGGCCTTGAAATGACGGAAGACTGTGAGAATGCGCTTCGCGCGATCGAGGACACTGATCCAACTTCCGATTTTTTCGTTCTCGGTAATATCCAGCGCATTCGCGGCCTGGCCGCTCTCGAAGCCGGTGACCGTGAGCTGGCTCTTCATCATTTCAACCGCAGTCTCACGATCTTCGAGGCTGCGGGTGATCTTTACCATACAGCCCTCGCCAATTTGCTTATCGGCCAAAACCTCGGCGGCACAAAACAATCGCGCGCCCAACGTCATTTAGCGAAAGCCAGCGACATATTTCGAAAGCTCGGCATCGCGGCGCTCGCTGAACAAGCAGCAGGCGCATTGGATGAGCTTGGCAAAGCACCGGCTGAAATTAACGATCGGGGCAGCTCGGCCGTTTCGCCGTTGACCATGGTTCGTCTCGCGGAGGCAACGGCTTCGCGTGAGCTTTTATTTCGCGAGCTTGTCGCGGTTTTGAAACAGGAAAGTGGGGCCAAAAAGATCGTTATCGCCGAGCCGAACGCATCTAAACAACTCATCCCGTTCATTACCCACGGCTATACACCGGCCGAGAGCAATGGTCTTGTAAGGGCGTTCGACCAGGCACGCCTTAAAGGCGCTGAGAAGTCTTTTGCAAAGTCCAAGGACGTCGAAGTTCATCCCCTGAAACCGCCGAACGCAAATCATGCCCTGTTGCTGATCCATCCCGCCGCCGGTGCCGTCCTCAATGACGGCGGACAGATTCAGCCGCTGCTGCGCGTCGTCGAGCTAGGCATGGATGTCTGCGGGCTTCGCGACAAAACAAAAGCCGCACCCGTCGAGCAGGAAGCAAACTCACTCGGTGCGACGGCTGTAATGCCAGGATTTATTCATTCATCGCCGGCGATGACATCGCTTGTCGAAGAAATCTACAAGATTCGCTCGTCCGACGTGACGGTTTTGGTCACGGGCGAATCGGGCACCGGAAAAGAGCTCGTCTCGCGGGCGATTCATTCGATTTCGAATCGCAAAGACGACATTTTTGTGCCGTTCAATTGCACGGCCGTCCCAAAAGAGCTCGCGGAAGGACACTTATTCGGCTACCGCAAGGGCGCGTTTACCGGCGCCGTTACCGATTCGCCAGGCATGATTCGCGCGGCCGATGGCGGCACGCTTTTTCTGGATGAGATCGGCGATCTTCCGATTGACGTGCAGCCGAAGCTTCTTAGATTTCTACAGGAAGGCGAGGTTCAGCCGATCGGCGAGAAAAGGCCGATAAAGGTTGACGTTCGCGTGATCGCCGCGACCAATATGCCGCTCGAAGAAAAGGTCGCGACCGGCACTTTTCGCGAGGATCTGTATTATCGTCTAAACGTGATCCGGCTTCGGGTGCCCCCATTGCGTGAGCGCCGGTCGGAAATACCGCCGATCGTCGATTATTACCTTAATCATTACTCGAAGCGCTTCGGTAAGACCCAACTCACATTCACGCCGCAAACGGTCGATCTGCTCATGGTTTGCGAATGGGAAGGGAACGTCAGGCAGCTTTGCAACGAGGTCCAACGCATCGTCGCACGGGCCGAGGACGGCGACGTCGTCACGCCCGAACACCTTTCGCCCGAGCTTCGCCGCTCAGCCAAACCCCTCACTATGCTCGCCGGCGTAGCGGACGTTAACCCGATCGCATCATTTGATGGAGGCGGATTTTTTCCTTTTAGAAATATTCCAAAAGGCGGCACGCTCGACGAAGCCGTCGGCGAATTGGAAATGGGCATGATCAAAGAATCGCTTACCCGCAATAACTGGAACATCTCCCGCGTCGCCGGTGAATTAGGATTAACGCGGCGTGGTCTGTATCTGAAATTAGCGCGGTACGGAATTGAGAAGGCGGCTTGAAGTTTCAGCTTTCACATAAAATTTTGTCGAATCGACTTTCTTTGAAGCCGAACTCAAGATCGGATGTGCCGTTCAAACGAGAATTTGGAATTTTCTCCAGGATTTCGTTTTCAAGCTTGTCTCGGAGCGTGCGAACGCGCGCCTTTTCTCTCAGGTCGGAAACAAATCGATTTCTGTAGACTTTAAATCTACCGGCACCTTGCCCGCTGCATTTACGCCGTCGACCTGAAACAAGGCGTTCGAATTTTCCTTCACGATCTCGGCGAACCGACGTACCGGAAACAAAACGCCGGTCTTGTCATTGGCCATCATCACGGAGCCTACGGCCGTATTCTCGCTAACGGCTTTACGCAGCTGGTCGACATTCGGCAAACCGTCCTTGTCAACATCGAGCCAGGTGATTCAGTAACCTCGCGATTCCAGGCTTCGCGACCTGCGGCCTGCGCCCAATGAGCCAAAAAAACGGAAGCATCGCCACGATAACCTCAGCGCAAAAGTCGTAGTAGCATTATTATCCCGGTCGATTTGGGCACGTTTCATTACAACGTCTCAGGGTTAACAACACGATCTCGGGGGGGCCCCAATTTACCATTTGCGATTTCCGATTTACAATTGTGGCGAATCGTGGGTGCAAATCTAAAAATTTCGGATCCGAACGGCCGCGTCTGGGAAATTGAGTTGGCGATTGGAAAACACTATTCGATCGGCCGGGCAAAAGACTCGGACATCGTGCTCAACGACCGCCGAGTCTCGCGAAAGCACGCCTACATTTCCAGCGACGCTTTTGGCTTTCGAATCACCGACGGTTATTACGAAAACGGCCAACTTCGACGCAGCATCAATCACGTTTTTGTCAATAATAACGCGGTCGCCGAAAAGCTTTTGCTGCGCGGCGACGAGATACAGATCGGCGAGAGCAAGCTGGAATACTTCGAAACGCCCGAGCAAAGAGTTGTTCAGTTGCAGGCCGAGCAAAGCGAGCCGCGTCCGACGGCGACCGTTGATCGCAACCTCGCGGAAATTCCCATCCCGGAGAAAAATGTCGATTTCGATGACCGGCCGCTCGGCCTGACGCAGGTGGAAATTTCGGCGATGGAAATCATCGGCCGTCAGTCGCATCTTTCGATCGATTCGTCCCTTGCCACGCCGGAAGAGATTCGCGATTTGCGACGTAAGGCCAAAATGCTCGAACTGCTTTACGAGATGAGCAAAGCCCTTGGCACGGTTTTTGACTTGAAAGAAATTTTCCTCAAGGCCACCGACCTCATCTTTCGGGGCACTCCGGCGGATAGGGTGGTTGCTCTGCTGGCCGAGGAAACTGTAGATGGCAAGATTCTCGATTACAGCCTTTATCCGGTCGCGATCAGAACGCGGGATGCGAAGCTCGACAAGTTCACGGAGAGTTTGACAATAAGCCGAACGATCACTCGGAAGGTTATGCGCGAAAAGGTGGCGTTGCTATCTCAGGATGCAAGGGCTGACGCAATGTTTGGCCGGGCCGAATCGATTGTCTCGCAGGGAGTGCGTTCGACTATATGTGCTCCTCTTATCACCGAATCGAATGTCCACGGAGTGGTCTACGCCGACCGGCTCGATCCGTTTGCCACTTTCGCGTCGGATGATCTCGAACTTATCAGTGCCGTCGGGGCACAGACCGCCGTCACGGTCGAAACCGTCAAAGCTCATAACCGACTCGCGCGAGAAGAAGTGGCCCGCGCGAATTATAGCCGCTTCATGCCCGAATATGTCGTCAAACAGCTGCTCGACAATCCAAATTCGTTTCGCCTCGGCGGCGTTAATCAAACTATCACGGTTTTGTTCGCCGATATCCGCGGGTTTACGTTGCTTTCGGAACGCGAAAAGCCGGAAAAAGTCGTCGGGTTATTGAACAGATTCTTTTCGGTGATGACGGAAATAATTTTCGAACATGGCGGCACGCTCGATAAATACACGGGCGATGGATTGATGGCTATCTTCGGCGCGCCGACAGCGACGCCTAACGACGCAGTGAACGCGGTAAAGGCTGCCGTCTCGATGCAAAAACGAATGGCAAGTTTGAATGCCGAGCTTCATTCCGAAGGTTACGGGCAAATTTCGGTCGGCATCGGCCTTCACACCGGCGAGGCGACGATCGGCTATATCGGAACCGAAAAGCGGTCGGAATACACTGCAATTGGAGACTCGGTAAATTTGGCATCCAGGCTCGAATCGAACGCATCCGGCGGCCAGGTGCTTATCAGCGAGGCAACTCACGATGCGTGTGGCCGACGACTTCCCGTCAACCAGCGTGAACCTTTGAGCGTCAAAAACAGGCAGCAGCCGGTCAGCATCTTCGAGGTTCGCTGGGACTAGCTATTTTATTCCTTTGGCTGATTCAAAAAGAAAATAGATGACAGTTGCTGCCCGCGAAGCATATAATTAATTGGCTCACCTGGTCTTGTATGTTGAAGATCTCATCCCTCAAAAAACTGGTAACCGATTCGATGGCAATCGATTTGGGCACTGCCAGCACAATAATCGCAGTAAAGGGGCGCGGAATCGTTATCGACGAACCGTCGCTCGTCGCCGTCAACGAAATCACCGAAGAAATCGTCGCCTTCGGTCAGGAAGCGGCCGATATGACCGGCCGCGAGGGTCGCGACATTACGGTCAAGGCGCCGCTGATCGGCGGCGTCGTCGCCGATTTTGAGCGAACGAAAAAGATGCTGGCCTATTTCGTCAAGAAGGCGAAGACAGGAGGCTCGAATATTTCGATTCAAGCCGTGATGAGCATGGTCTCGGATGTGACGCATGTCGAGCAAAGGGCTCTTTTCAACGCGGCTGACGAGGCGGGCATCGGCAAGGTCTACATGATGGAAGAGGGCCTCGCGGCCGCTTTCGGCGCCGGCGTGCTTCCAAACGATAAACGTGCCTCGGCGATAGTTGACATCGGTGCCGGAACGACGAATATTGCCGTCATAGCCAAGGGCTCTGTGGTCAAGGCAACCTCCGAACGTTTTGGCAGTAATGAGATAAACGAGGTGCTCGCCACGCATTTTCGCCGTCACCGGGGGCTTCAGGTCGGCGAAGAAACGACCGAGCTGCTGAAGACCACTTTCGCATCGGCTTATCTGCCCGACGATATTGCGAAAACGACCGAGGTCCGCGGCCGAGACGTTCAGACCGGCAGCCCGCACGCGGTCGAGATAACATCGGGTGAGGTTTACCCAATTGTCGAATCGACCGTCCGCCGCATCGCGCAGACCGTTAAGGACACACTTACGGAGCTGCGCCCGGAAGTCGCCGCCGACATATACGCCCGCGGCGTGATGATAACGGGAGGCGGTGCCTTACTCGACGGTATCGATCAATATATGCGGGCTTTTATCAATTTGCCCGTATCGGTCGCCGACGAGCCGCGATATGCGACGGTCAACGGCCTTATCAAAATGTTCGATGACCAGAAACTTCTCGAAAAGGTCACCCGCAACGAACTAGGCGTTCTTCAAAATGCAGAAATACCGTTCGAAGTGTAGCCAAGGCGTTCGACTCGGCTTACTAATGCGTTTGTTGGACCTGATTCAAAATTAACAATAGTAAGAACAACAAAACGCTACAACTACGGCCGCACAGAAATATTTCCCGATTCAATCGTCAAACGAGCCGGAGACGAAACTAGCCGGCGTTAGCTCGCTGCAGGGAAAAGCCGGGCCGCTCGAGGGCGGAAGGGCAGGAAATCCGACCCTTTTGCGCCAAAACTGATCCCCACTCCGCTTAAAATGATAACGCACATCCATAATCCGCAATATCTGGAATTCTCATATCTATCCTCATCTCCCCGCTTTGATTTGCACCGCGCAGCGATCTCGCATGCAGAAAACGCTTTGCTAAGGTTCAATCCATTTGATTGCAAGGTTTTTGCAACACAGTCGTTATTCAATCAGATTTTTCGGT
>JBHENZ010000307.1:0-9451 GCA_046261815.1 Pyrinomonadaceae bacterium
GAGCTACACATATCAAAACCACAAAGTCATCGGGCAGGGCGGCTACCAGTGGATTTATGACGCTGACGGACGCAATCTGCACAGCAGTTTTCCCGATCCTTACACCGATTCGACATACGACGCGGCGGGCAGATTCGTCAAGTTTAAGGACTCGGCGGCACAGGTCGAAACCGAACGATTTTTTGACGGCACGGGACAGGAAGCGAAAAGCGTAGCGCGGAATCTACAGCCGCCGTCAGAGGTCTTCACAAACTATTTCATTCGGTCAAGCGTCCTCAACGGAGAAATCGTATCGGTGGCAAACTCATCGGGCAAAAAACTGAAAACTTACGTGCGGGCGGCAGGCGCGACTCTGGCGCGGCAGAACGTCGGTTACGACACAAGCGGCAATCCGGTGCAAACGCTTGAGTTCGAGCAATGGGACGCTTCCCAGATGAGCTATCGGCAGACGCTGCCAAACGCGATTGGCAGTTACGACGGGACGGCGAGGTCGGGCGAGGCAGACGCTGTGGGCAACGCCGTTGGACTGAACGGGATTGATTACGTGCAGGCGAGTTTGCCGCCGGAGCGCGATTATCCGTTAGGGCAAGCGCGACATCAGTCGGATTCGGTGATGTATCGCAACGGGACTTTTGTCAGATGTGTCGAAGACGGCATGGAAACGAGCTGCGCCAGACAGCAAAGAAATCTCGGTAACGGTGTGTCGGGGCAATGCCCAAACGGCGACTGCGGCCCGATATCCAGCTCCTTCAGAGGCCGACAGGTCCTAACAATGCCGTTTACTGCATATTCTGACGGTCACTCTGGCTACATTCCGGCGGGCGGACGCTATCGAGGAAACGGCACGTGGTCGTGGGGGCCAGGAGGCGCCCCAAAACCGACTCTTCGAGGAGCATCAAGACTTTCCCCGGCAGAACTGGCAAGACGCCGTGCTCTGGCAGCGACCGGTGTTTTTGATAATGAGGGAGACGGCTCAGATGATTGGCGTTCGCCATTCCATTTTTTCTCGTCGGATCGTAAACTCTCAGACGAGGATTGTGATGCAAAGATGTCGAGAATATTTGGGGGCACCGCAAAGGCGATGGAGGGAGCAAAAGATATAACTGGGACAAACCGCGCACTATACCCCGGCCACTCAGCTACTCCGGCGAACAACAAGCCCGTATGGAGGGAACAAGAAATGGGAGGGCCGAAGGTAAAGGATCTGCAGCGTGGCGGCATAATTCACAACTACACCGATGCCACTGGATCTCCGAGAACCGACGTTCCTCTGACAGCACCTGGTGGCTGGGTAGCAGGGTACTCAGATTTTCTAGGCGGAAATCCGATCACGGGACTAAGGTACTCCAATGGAATTACGATTGAATTCGTCCATGTCGGCACAACGAATAGGAATCAAATCCCGTTCGTCCCAGCCCCTGGTGACGTGGGATCACTTCGAATTATCGGTTATGTGGGTGGAGCAGGGTCAACCGCACCTACGAGCAAGACCTACCACCACTCGCATATCGTTTTTTATTCAAACAAATCAACGTATACGACGATCGATCCTAGAAAACTGTTTTGCGGATGGTAGATGGAAGAGAGGTAAAATGAGACATTCACTCGCGATACTTTTATTACTCAGTTTTTTTTCGAGTATTTTGGTTGCGCAAAATACTCGCGACGAACGACTCCGGACTGTTAAATCTGACCAGGCAAACAAGTGCCTAGCTAATCTCTATCTTGTGCAATTCATGACTGATTTCGTTGCCAAAGAGAAGCAGCGTTTATTCGTTATATCTAGGCGATCCAAAAGCGAAAAACAACGTCTTGACTTGCAAAGACTTTTGACGGTTCAAAGAGTTCTCAACTTGCAAGAATTTCCTGCTGGATTGGTAACGTTAGCGGCCGGTCAGGCGTCGGACGAGGAAAAAGGATTCTTAGAATTCTGGATAGGAAGTGAGCTGCGTGGTAAAACTTATTTGAAAACTGACGAACAGGTGTGTTTTTCCGACCTGTAACGAGGAACCCGGAGATAGTTGAGGAAAATCCTATTAAGAATGCTTGCTTTGACCTGTGTCTCGCGGCTGGATCACTCATCCTTGCTGTGATTTTGTTCGCTTTTCCTCTTTGTTTCGCCGCCGCAGAATACTCCGACCAGAAACGAACGGCAAAAAGCACCGCTCATACGTGAAGGGGATCGGGAACCAGACGGCTGTGCAAACAGCGTACGCGTCGGAGACGGCCGCACGGTGCAGTAGTTCGATTGGGTAAGAGCTTTCTAAGACTTGCGGAGTTCGGTGAGGACTTGTTTGGCGACGGCTTTGAGGGTGTCGAAGACGCCGGTGCCGTTGGAGGCGATGGCCTCGAAGACGGGTTCGTCTTTGCGGATGAGTTCGGCGGTGAGGTCTTCGGCCGGGACGACGTTGGGCAAATCGCGTTTATTGAGCTGGAGGACGTAAGGGATATTATCGAGATTGTAGCCTTGCGTTTGCAGATTTTCCTCGAGGTTGTAAAGGGATTCGATGTTGGCGTCCATCCGCTCTTCCTGGCTGTCGGCCACGAAGACGACGCCGTCTACGCCTTTTAAGATCAATTTTCTGGAAGCGTCGTAATAAACCTGGCCGGGCACGGTGTAAAGGTGAAAGCGGGTTTTGAAACCGCGAACGGTGCCGAGCTCGAGCGGCATAAAGTCGAAGAAAAGCGTGCGGTCGGTTTCGGTGGCGAGACTGATGAGTTTTCCTTTCGCCTTCGGCGCAGTCGAATCGTAGATGTACTGCAAATTCGTCGTTTTCCCGCACAAACCGGGACCGTAGTAAACGATCTTGCAATTGATCTCCCGCGATGCGTAATTGATAAAGGTCATGGTCTTGGGGAATTTTAGCGAGAAGCGGGCTTACCGAAACAGGCTGTCGATATCTTCGTCAGTGATATCGGCGAAGACTGAATCGCGACTAAACGCGTAGGAGGCCGAAGCCTGCACGGCTTCGTCGAGAATCGCGGCGACCTCGAAGCTAGCGCGTTTCGTTCGCAGCTTGACGAGACCGAGGGTCGAACGCTCGTCAAAAACAACGACAAGCAAACTGCGGCCGATCACGCTGATGAAAATGCTCTCGCGCTCGCCTTCGTGGACGACGGCCGGGAACGTATCCTCACCGATCAGCTTGGCCATGCTGCTGGTGGCGGCGACGTTGCCGGCGGCGAGCGAGGCAAAGCTGGTCGTGTCCATGTTGCCGATCTCACCGTGAAAGGCGATCGTCTGCCCGTCGCGATCGACAAGAAATACGACCCGCGCGGCACATTCAACGTTCAGCCGTCGGAGTACAGTCTTGAGCCGCTGAAATTGCTGTTCCTGAATAATAAAAGGCGAATGTGCCATTGGTATTCCTATGTTTCAGTTATGCTCTGGGAAAAGTCAAACCGGATGGAATGTCGGAAAAATCGATCGGGCGGACGAAAATGCGCGCGGCAGGAACCGCTGACTAAATTTAGCACAAGATTTCGTATTGCTTCAAGGGCTTTTTTAGCCGGAGGATTTGCAACAGCCCAGCCGGCATAGATTTTTTCGAATCGATTTGCATTGCCTCGCCGATTAATAAACCTTATTATCGCCTTTTGATTTGATTGTGCCCTGATCTGTTTATGCAGACCGTAAGCGAAAAGCAAAAACCTCTCGATGTCCTTATCCTCGCCGCGGGCCTGGGAACGCGGATGCGTACGAATCAGGCCAAAGTGCTGCATCGGCTTGATGGCCGACCGTTGATAAATCACGTTTCGCGAACGGCTTCGGCCCTGGCTCCGGGAAAGATTTATGTCGTCATCGGTCATCAGGGTGACGAGGTCAAGCGGGCGGTGGCCGAAGAGCTCCGAGAGGACAAAACGCAATTTGTCGTACAGGAGCGGCAGCTTGGCACGGGCGACGCGGTAAACGCGGCGCGTAAATTTTTGGAAAAGCAGGATTCTACATTGGTCATTCTTTCAGGCGACGTGCCGATGATCAGGCCCGAAACCTTAGCCGGGCTCGTTCAGCATCACCGCTCGCACCGCGGCAGAGGCGCGGCCGGCACGATCTTGACGGTGAAGCTTGGCGACCCGACCGGGTATGGCCGCATCATTCGAGATCGCGAAGGATTGTTTGAAAAAATTGTCGAGCAAAAAGACGCGTCGGAAACTGAATTGCAAATCAAGGAAATCAACGCCGGCATATACTGTTTTGAAACCGGGAAGCTTTTCGACGCGCTCGCCCGCGTTAAAAACGATAACGCACAGCAAGAATATTACCTGACCGACGTGCCGGGGCTGTTGCGTGATGAGGGCGAAGACATCGCGATTTATAACCACCATGACGCCTTTGAAATTGAGGGTGTAAACAATCGCTTGCAGCTTGCCGATCTCGAACGGCTATTGCGACGTCGTACCGTTTCGCGATTAATGCTCGATTACGGTGTGACGTTCATTGACCCCAAATCGGCCTATATCAGCGAACAAGCATCGATCGGACGCGATACGGTGATCCACCCAAACGTAACGATTGAAGGCAACACCGCAATTGGGGACGGCTGCGAAATTCGAGCGGGCAGCCGCATTGCAAATTCGACAATCGGCCGCAGCGTGCGGATTTTGGACAATTGCATGATCGTCGATTCGGAAATCCGGGACAGCGTCGTCGTCGGGCCGATGGCTCATTTACGCGGCGGTGCGATCATCGAACAAAACGCAAAGATAGGGAATTTTGTCGAGGTAAAAAAATCGCGTGTCGGTCGCGGCTCAAAGGCAAGCCATCTCACATATCTCGGCGATGCGACAATAGGCGAGAACACGAATATTGGTGCCGGGACGATCACGTGCAATTACGACGGCGTCAGGAAAAACGAAACGCACATCGGCAGCAACGTCAATATCGGCTCAGACACGATGCTCGTTGCTCCGGTGAAAGTTGGCGACGGGGCCTCGACCGGTGCGGGAAGCGTCGTGACCAAGGACGTGGAATCGAACGCGATTGTCGTCGGCGTGCCGGCCCGACCGATGAATGTGAACGATCCGAAGAGCGTACAAGCGAAGCGCGCGGTGCTGACGCCCGAAGAATCGGGTGCCCGGACGGAAAATTTCGAATCTCGGAGCGACGATTTCATTGCCTCTATCAAAAAGGGCCAGGATTGAGGTTTACTTGCCGCGATCGAACGATGCGGTTTATCGTAGAATTCGTGCGGCATTCGAAAATGAGTTCCTCACGACCTTCGGCGACTACGCTCTGATCACTGATTTGAACGGGAGCTACACAAACGAAAGCGGAGGCGTCGACGTCGACGTGATCGACCTGCTCTACGTCGATGCTCCGTTCGATCTCGAAAAACACCGCCATCCGGTCGCGATTTATGCGGCGGCGTTACAGCAAGTCGTTCTTGAGACGACGCCGGAAGAATCGGTCTTGGTGGTTGTTCACGAAACGCTGCACGCGGAAAGCCGAGAAGCGTAAACTGCATGAGAATAATTTTCTATATATTTGTCGCGGCGGCCGGAATGTTCGGGCGCCTCGTGCTCGTCCCGACGCTCGAATCCGTGATGGTCGGCAACCCGGTAGAGCCGGTTCAGCTGGTTATCGGATGATCGGAATTGTGCTCGCCGTTATTTGGTTGAAGCGAGCGAAATCGTTGAGTAGATAGTCGTATGTGCGGAATTGTTGGTTATGTTGGAAACAAGCAGGTTGTGCCGTTGATCATTGACGGGCTACGGAAGCTCGAGTATCGGGGGTATGATTCGGCCGGAATTGCTGTCGTTGATGCGGCTGAGCATCTGGAGTTGCGCCGGGCCGAAGGTAAGTTGCGGAATTTGGAAGAGTGCAGCCGCCTTAATCCGCTTGATGGAACATACGGAATCGGTCATACGCGTTGGGCGACGCATGGACGGCCGACCGAGGAAAATGCCCATCCGCATCGCGACGAATCGGGCAAGGTCGTTGTTGTCCACAACGGCATTGTCGAAAATTATCTGTCCTTGAAAGAGTGTTTGGCTGCAAACGGAAGCGCGTTCAAAACCGAGACCGATACGGAAGTGGTCGCCCATCTAATCGGGCATTACAAGGACACGGAAAACTTAACGCTGGAGCAGGCTGTGAGAAAAGCCGTGCGCGAGCTGCGCGGAATTTTTGCCTTAGCGATCATCTCGGTGGATGAGCCGGACACGATCATCGCCGTTCGCGAAGGACCGCCTGTCGTGGTTGGTTTGGGCGACGGCGAGTTTTTTGTTGCGTCGGATGTGCCGCCGATTTTGCAGCATACGCGCGATGTTTTCTTTTTGGGCGACCGCGAGATTGCCGTGCTGACGAAAGATTCGGTCCGCGTGACGGATTTCGCGGGCAATATCATTGAGCCGAAGCATCAGCGAATCACCTGGGACCCGATAATGGCCGAGAAGGGCGGGTTCAAGCATTTCATGCTTAAAGAGATTTTCGAACAGCCGCGAGCCGTGCGCGATACCGTGCAGGGCCGTGTGTCGCTGGATACGGGACGCGTCTATCTCGATGCGATGGATATTTCTGAAGAAGATTTTGGCTTGCTCACTTCGGTCAAGATAGCGGCCTGCGGTACAAGCTGGCACGCGGGGCTTGCTGGAAAATATATGATCGAGCAGCTAGCACGGTTGCCGGTCGAGGTGGATTACGCGTCGGAGTTTCGCTACCGCGATCCGGTGTTGACCGAGACAGATTTGCTCGTTGTTATTTCGCAGTCGGGCGAGACGGCCGACACAATTGCCGCAATGCGCGAGGCTCGCGGCGCGGGCTGCAAAGTGCTCGCCGTCTGCAACGTGCAGGGTTCGATGATTCATCGCGAGGCAGATGGCACGATCCTGACGCATGCCGGGCCGGAGATCGGCGTCGCGTCGACCAAGGCGTTTACGTCGCAAATGGTCGCCCTTTATCTTTTTGCGCTTTATCTCGGCCAGCTTCGTGGGATCATCGACGAGGATAAGGCGAAACGCCTTGTTCAGGAGCTTGCACAGCTTCCGCTAAAGATTGAACAAATTTTGAATGACGCCGATTCGATCGAAGAGCTATCGAAAGAGCTATTCCGTGTTCAGGATTTTCTCTATCTTGGCCGCGGCATAAATTTTCCGGTCGCTCTCGAGGGCGCTTTGAAATTGAAAGAGATCAGCTATATCCACGCTGAGGGTTATCCAGCGGGCGAGATGAAGCACGGTCCGAACGCGTTGATCGACGAAAACCTGCCGGTCGTCGTCGTCAACACGCGCGAGAAGGGAAATGCCGCGAGCGAACTGCGTTACGAAAAAACGCATTCGAACATCGTCGAGGTCAAGGCGCGCGACGGTAACGTTATCGCGCTCTTGACCGAAGGCGACTCAATGAGTTCAAAGGTTGCAAATCACGTGATCGAGGTGCCGGAGACATCGGATATTTTGGGACCTATCGTTTCGATTGTCCCGCTGCAACTGCTGTCGTATCACATCGCCGTACGCCGCGGCTGCGACGTTGACCAGCCGCGAAATCTGGCGAAGTCGGTGACGGTGGAGTAACGGAACGCGGACACATGTCCGCAATCGCCCGTTCCTCGGGCGAAGTTGACGCCTGTATCGACTTGATCGCGGCTGGCGGTTGCTAGTGCCGAAGCGGCACTCATCGCGGACAAGAGTGTCCCCCGTTCCAATATGAAGGCAATTGTTGTTCACGAATACGGCGAGCCGGAGGTGATGAAAATCGAGGAGGTCGCGACGCCAAAGCCGTCGGGTCTGCAAGTGCTTGTCCGCGTGATGGCGGCGGGCGTGAACCCGGTCGACACGTATTTGCGGTCGGGCATTCATGCACATGCGCCTAAGCTGCCTTACACGCCGGGGAAGGACGCGGCCGGCATCGTCGAATCCATCGGTGATCAGGTCACGAAATTTCGTCCCGGCGATCGTGTTTATACCTCCGATTCTTTGACGGGCACGTACGCGGAATTTTCGCTCTGCACCGAAGGTCAGCTTCGACGCCTGCCGGAAAATGTGACTTTCGAGCAGGGAGCCGGTGTTTGGACGCCCTACGCGACGGCGTACCGAGCATTGTTTCAAAAGGCGAGAGTTAAAGCGGGCGAGACCGTATTGATTCACGGGGCCTCAGGCGGTGTCGGAATTGCCGCGATTCAATGGGCGAAAAATGCCGGCCTGCGTGTAGTTGGCACGGCAGGGTCGGAAAACGGTATGGCCCTGGTGAAAGGGCAGGGTGCCGATGCCGTTTTCGACCACACGGACGATGATCATTTTTCCGACGTTCATGAATTCACAACGCGCCGCGGGGTCGAAGTAATCATCGAGATGCTCGCAAACGTAAATCTCGAACGCGACTTCGAACTTCTGGCAATGTTCGGCCGAATCGTCGTGGTCGGAAATCGCGGCAGCTTAACCTTTACACCGCGGCAGGCGATGACGAAGGATGCGACAATATACGGGATGTCGCTTTTCAATACATCTCAATCTGAGCGATACGAAATTCATAAGGCGATATACGACGGACTAACGGAGGGATTTCTTTCACCTGTCGTGCGCGAATCAATTCCTTTAAGCGATGCGGCAAGATCCCATGTGGATGTGACTGAAAGCAAGGCGTTTGGGAAGATAGTGTTGCTCCCTTAACCGGACGGCGCCCGGACTCGCCGGTCGGTGCGAATTAGTAGGCTATAATCGAGTTTTCCGGTCGCGAGGGGGCATTCTGTCTGAATAAAATACACTCGTAAGCGCGGAAATCTTAAATCGGAAACAGCGGCCCGATGCGCAATACCGGCCGTTTTTTTTACGCGATTGCAGCAGGTTCAGATCTTGCGTTCAAGCCTCTGAATTCTTCCAATACCTCGAAGACTTGCAGCGCGTATTTTACGTTTCCGAAAGGCGCCGAAACCTGTACGCCGGAAATGATATCCCGGACCTCGAGCAGCGATTCGCGGGCGATGCCGTTTCCTTCTTCACGGGCTTCCTCTTTGCCTTTGTCCGACGCGACGCGCATTCGTTCCAAAATTTCGGGTGTCACGTTCACGCCAGGCACCTCATTGTGCAAGAACTCGGCGTTACGAAAACTTACCAACGGCCAGATGCCGGCGACGATCGGGATCTTCACGTGCGAAATGTTTTCGAGGAACGAACGCAATTGGCCGGTGTCGAAAACCGGCTGGGTGATCGCATATTCAGCTCCGGCCTCGACCTTCCATTCGAAGCGGCGAATCTCTTCTTCCAGATTTACCGCACCGGGATTTACGCCGACGCCAATGGAAAAGGCGGTAGGTCGACCGATCGGGTTGTTGCCGAGATCGACGCCGTGATTGAGCTTGTTCACCATGTTTGTCAGCCCAATCGAATCTATGTCAAAAACGGCCGTCGCGTCCGGATACGGGCCCATCTTTGGTGGGTCACCGGTAATGATTAGCAAATTTCGTAGGCCCAATGCGGCGGCACCTAAAAGGTCGGACATCATGCCGAGCAAGTT